>JAWOBH010000101.1:0-9644 GCA_046498125.1 Prochlorococcaceae cyanobacterium
GGTGAAGCCACGGACTTCTGGAACCTGGACTTGCCCAGTGAGACACGGCAGTACGTCCCGCAGTTGCTCGCCATCAGCGAGCTGGTCCAGGACCCGGAGGCCTACGACGTGGCTCTGGAGTGGATCCCGGACGAGGCACAGGTGCGCCTCGTAGAACTCGATGAACAGATCGAACTGGCCGTGGCGGCCGACCTGGCAGGGATCAGTGTCGAGCGCCTCTACAGCCTCAATCCCGGTTTCGACCGCTGGGCCACGGATCCTGACGGCCCACACCGGCTCGCCGTCCCCGCGGACAGCGCTGACGCCTTTCGCGAGAAACTGGCCGAGCTCGACGACGATGAGCGCATGCGCTGGCAGCGCCACCGCATCGAGCCCGGCGAGAGTCTTCGCAGCATTGCCCGGGCGTACATGGGCTACGTGCGCAGCCGCTGAGCTCAGGCCGAGGCGTCGTCGTCGGAACTGAGCAGGGTGAGCTGGCGCACGGGCGGCTCCTCGCTCACGAACCCGTAGGCCTCGAACACCGCCGGATCCGGATGGGTGATGCGCTGTCCCTCGCTGCGGCGCTCCAGCTGAAAGCCCTCATGGGCCATGCGGCGCATCAGGGCCGCCGCCTCCTCGAAGCGGGCCGCCATCGCTTCCAGGCTGGCGCAGTCGGCGGTGAGGCCTGTTTCCCTCCAGGTGAAGTGGGCCATTGGGTGGTGCGAGAGCGAGGTGGGGGATCAGGGCAGCAGCAGCAGGCCCACCAGTACGAGTAGCAGGCTGGCGATCCAGAAGCGGTTCACCACCTGGACCTCCCCCAGGCCCCCCAGTTCCAGATGGTGGTGCAGCGGGGCCATGCGCAGCACCCGCCGGCCGACGCCGTCGGGCCCCTTGGTGGCCTTGAACACCCACACCTGCACGATCACCGACAGCGACTCGGCCAGAAACACCCCGCCCATCACCAGCAGGGGCCAGAGGCTGTTGGAGAGCAGGGCCACAGCGCTGAGGGCCGCCCCCATCGCCAGCGAGCCGGTGTCGCCCATGAACAGGCGGGCCGGGTTGCGGTTGTGGGCCAGAAAGCCCAGCCAGCAGCCGGCCATGGCGGCGCAGAAGGCGGCCAGCGCCGGATCGCCCTCGTGGCCGCGCAGCATCAGCTGCAGGCCCATGCCCGTGAACACCACGGCGCCACAACCGGCCGCCAGGCCGTCCAGGCCGTCGGTGAGGTTGGTGGCATTGCTTTCGGCCAGGAACACGAACAGACCCAGGGGCCAGATCAGCAGACCCAGGGGCAGGATCCAGCCGAAGGGCAGGGCCACATCGCCCGGGCTGGCACCGCCAAGCCAGCCCCTGCTGGCCGCTCCGACCAGAAACAACAAGGCGGCGCCGGCCTGCAGCAGCAGCTTGCCCCGGGGCGTCAGGCCCGTGTTGGTGCGGCGGGTGAGGCTGCGCCAGTCGTCCACCGCGCCCACAGCCATGAAGGCCAGGGTCACCGCCGCCACCGCCAGCAGGCGCGGATCGGCCGGGCTCACCAGGCCGCCCACCACCACCCCCACGGGCACCACCAGCAGGCCCCCCATGGTGGGAGTGCCGGCCTTGCTGTGGTGAGCCTGGGGGCCCTCCTCGCGGATCACCTGGCCGAGCTTCAGCCGCCGCAGTCGCGGCACCCCCCAGCCCGTGACGGCGGTGCTCACCACAGCGGCCACCAGCAGGGGCAGGGTGAGCATCGAGTTGGCCACCAGCCAGTCACTCAACAGCGAGGCCACCAGCAGGGTGAGGGCCAGCAGCCCGGCCGCCAGGCGTGCGTCCCTCGGCTGGGGCTGGACCACAGGCGTGTGGGCTTCAGAGCCTGTTGCTGCCCGCGCCACCGCTCAGTCTTCCCACGCCTCGTCCTGCTGCTCGTCGTCCTTGTTGTAGTCCTCCTTCTCTCCCATCAGCGCCGAGAGCTCTTCCTCCTCCACGGTGCTCACATCGGTGGTGGCACTCTCTTCCTCGGCCACCAGGCGGCCGCTGCTCTCCAGCCAGCTGAGCAGATCGGGCTCATCGCGCAGCGGCAGCACCGGCGCCGGCTCGTCGCGGTCGTAACGGGTGAGGGAGGGGTTGACGCTCTCCAGGCGGCTGATGCTGGAGGCGGAGAGCTTGCTCATGTGGTCGGGGGTTCGGCAGGCTTGGGGTGGTCGGGCTGGGTGCGGCTGGCCGGCTGGCCAGGCCTGCTCCAGGGAGCCTGGCATGGCGGGCCGGTACCCTCGGGCGTTCCGGCTCCGGCAGATCGGCGACCTGACGGGCCGATCTGATGGCCGGATTGAATCGCCGTGCTGAATCGCCCCACTGACAAGGCGTCACCGCAGCCAGTCAATCTAACCACCTGCCCCCGCCCCCGCCCCCGATGCCCGAGCCGCTCCCCTCGCCGCCAGCCGCCGCCAGCTCCCTGCGATCGGTGCTGGGCCTGTGGGCCCTGGCCCTGGCCCTCAGCGCCGGGTTGGCGGCCGCCGGTGCGCGCTGGAGCGCTCCCCTGGTGCCCGATGGCCGGCTGGTGTGGACCCTGGTGCTGGGTCCGCCGCTGTTGATGGCCCTGTGGCTCGCGGCCAGCTGGCGCCTGCCCCACGATCCCCCAGGCGGCGACGGGGGAGAATCGGGCGATCGAGCACAAGGACAGGGTTGATGGGGCGTGCCAAGAAGGCTGTGCTGGCCTATTCCGGCGGGGTCGACACCAGCGTCTGCATCCCCTACCTCAAGAACGAGTGGGGTGTGGAGGAGGTGATCACCTTCGCCGCCGACCTGGGCCAGGGCGACGAGCTCGAACCGATCCGCCGCAAGGCCCTCGACGCCGGCGCCAGCCAGTCGATCGTGGACGATCTGATCGAGCCCTTCATCCGTGACTTCGCCTTCCCGGCGATCCGCGCCAACGCCCTCTACCAGGGGCGTTATCCGCTCTCCACCGCCCTGGCCCGGCCCCTGATCGCCCGCCGTCTGGTGGAGATCGCCCGCGAGCTCGGCGCCGACGCGGTGGCCCACGGCTGCACGGGCAAGGGCAACGACCAGGTGCGCTTCGACGTGGCCATCGGCGCCCTGGCCCCGGATCTGAAGGTGCTCACCCCGGCGCGGGAGTGGGGCATGAGCCGGGAGGAGACGATCGCCTACGGCGAGCGCTGCGGCATTCCCTCGCCGGTGAGCAAGAAATCTCCCTATTCCATCGACCTCAACCTGCTGGGCCGCTCGATCGAGGCCGGCCCCCTGGAGGATCCCGATGTGGAGCCTCCGGAGGAGGTGTTCGCCATCACCGCGAGCGTCGAGACCGCCCCTGACGTGCCCCAGGTGGTGGAGATCGGCTTCGAGGGCGGCAATCCGGTGAGCGTCGATGGCGAGCGGCTCGATCCGGTGAGCCTGATCCGCCGCGCCAACGCCCTGGCCGGCAGCCATGGCTTCGGCCGGCTGGACATCATCGAGGACCGGGTGGTGGGCATCAAGAGCCGGGAGATCTACGAAACCCCCGGCCTGCTGCTGCTGATCAAGGCCCACCAGGAGCTGGAGAGCCTCACCCTGGGCGCCGATGTGCTGCGCGCCAAGCGCCAGCTGGAGATGCAGTGGGCCGATCTGGTGTATCAGGGGCTCTGGTTCGGTGCCCTCAAAGACGCCATCGACGGCTTCATCGAGCGCACCCAGGGGGCGGTGAACGGCACGGTGCGCCTCAAGCTGCACAAGGGCAACGCCACGGTGGTGGGCCGCAGCAGCGCCAGCAACAGCCTCTACGTGCCCACCATGGCCACCTACGACGTCGGCGATCAGTTCGATCACCGTGCCGCCGAAGGGTTCATCTATGTGTGGGGGCTGCCGACGAGGCTGTGGGCGGCCGGCCAGCGCCTATAGCCGGATCCTTCGGTCGCCGAGGCCGAAGGCATGACGGAGGCCGCGGCGCCAGGCCTGCCGGCGGCTGGTGGGCGTTGAGGGCGGACCGGCCTCCGGCATCAGCTGTCCGGCCATGGGCACGGAGCCGGGTTGGAGTTGGCTGAGTTGGTCGCGCAGGTCCTGGTTGCCCGCCTGCAGCCGCTGCTTCTGCTCCAGCAGCGGCTGCAGGCGGGCTTCGAACTTGCTTTCGAACATCTGCGGCAGGTCGTCGAGCAGCGACCGCATCGACGCCAGCTCTTCGCGGCAGGCGGCCAGTTCCCGCTGCAGCGAGTCCCGTTTCCAGGTCTGCTGATGGGGGGAGAACACTGAATCGGGAGGGTCGGCCCCGCCGGGAGCCTCTGCCCACCATTGCGGCGGTGGGGGAATGGCGCCGGATTCAGGTCCGGCGGCCGGGGACGGATCCGGTGCCATGGGCTTGACCCTAGGGGCAGGCTCCGGTTAGCACAACTCAGGCAGGCTGCTGCTCCACCGCGCCGGCTTCGCTCACCCCGGCGGGCAGGGTGCGGGGCGGGGGCATGGGACCGTCCTGCTTGACCGTGAGGTAGCGGATCACGTCTTCCGACAGCCGCATCGCCCGCTCCAGGGGGGCCACCTGCTGGCCGTCGCCGTCGTGGTTGAGCTGCACGTAGATGCCCTCTCGGTGCTTGGCGATCGGGTAGGCCAGACGTCGCTTGCCCCGCATCTGGCAGTCGAGGACCTCGCCGCCGGCCTCGATCACCAGGTCGCGGTAGCGGGTGATGTGGCTTTCCACCTCCTCCTCCGGGATGTCCGGGCGAAGGATGTACATCGTTTCGTAATAAGGCTGCGTCATGGTCGCCTGTGGGAGGGGCCGATGGGGGCAAACCCATCAGCGACGGATCGACCAACTTATCCCAGCGCCGGCGGCGCTCACTGCGCTCAGTAGAGCTGCATGCGCACGGCCTGGGAGAGGCTGGGGATGTCGGCCTCCTGGCCGCGCAGGCTCTGCACCACCCCGAAGCTCACCAGCAGCAGGGCCGCCAGGAACACGGTGTTGCTGAGGGTGCGTACGGCGAAGCCGCCGGCCAGGGGGGCCAGCAGCACGCTGAAGGCCAGGGTGAGCAGGATCAGCAGAATGTCGATCAGGATCGCCTGCAGCACGTTGAAGCGGATCAGGTAGGGCACCCGGGTGTTGCGCACCACCGCCAGGAACAGCACCAGGAACAGCACGAAGCCGCCGAAGGGCACCGCCTGCTGAAGCAGCAGCACCGGCAGGGCCGGCAGGCTCAGCCACTGCAGGGCCGGGAACAGGCCGAACAGGCTGCGGCCGAAACCCAGGGCATCGCTCCAGGGCAGCAGGTAGGCGAGCGCAGCCAGGAGCCGTTGCCAGATCGGGGGGCCTTGCATCGCTGCCGCACACACTGCGATCAGGCTAGTGAGGGCCGCGTCCGCCCTCAGCCGGCCAGGGCCATCTCGGCGGCGGCGCGCATGGCGTGCACCGGCACATCCTGGCGGCCGCTCCACAGACGCAGGGCTGCGGCCCCCTGCTGCACCAGCATCTCCAGGCCGTCGAGGCTGCGGCAGCCCCGCGCCGCCGCAGCCCGCAGCAACGCCGTGGGCCGCGGCGTGTAGATGAGGTCGTATACCGTGGCGCCGGGCGGCAGGGCATCGAGCTGGCCGGGGCTCAGCGGGCAGCTCCCGGTGGCTTCGGGATCGCCGGCGGCGGCCATCCCCACCGGGGTGGTGTTCACCACCAGGGCGGCGCTGGCCAGGGCTTCATCGAGCTGCGCCCAGGCCAGTCCCCGCAGCTGCGGGGACCAGTCGCGGCAGCCGGCCAGGAACGCCGCCACGGCCTGGCGGCGGCGGGCGGCCACGGTGATGCGCGGCAGCCCCAGCTCCACCAGGCCCGCCACCACGGCGCGGGCGCTGCCGCCGCAGCCCAGCACCAGCGCCCGCCGGTCGCCCCAGCCCTCCGGCCCGCCGTCGCGCAGGGGGGCCAGAAAACCCTCCACATCGGTGTTGGTGCCCAGCCAGCCCCCCTCTGCATGGGGCACGAGGGTGTTCACGGCCCCCAGCCGGGCGGCCAGAGGACTGAGCTCCCGGCAGAGGGGCGCCGCCGCCTGTTTGTGGGGGATGGTCACGTTGAGTCCCCGGCAGCCCACCGCCGCCAGCCCCTCCATCACCTCCGCCAGCCGAGCGGCCGGGGCCGGCAGGGCCAGATACACCCAGTCGAGCCCCAGGGCGGCCAGGGCGACGTTGTGCATCAGCGGCGACAGCGAGTGCCGCACCGGATCACCCAGCACCCCCACCAGGGCCGTGGTGGCGGTGATCGGCGAAGCCATGGCGGCGCGGCGCTGGTGGCCGAACCGTAGGCCTTGGTACGGCAGCTGTTCGGGAACCACACCTCGCCCCGGAAGGGGCTCGCTGCTGAGGATGCATGCATCAAATCTCAGAACTGACAGGAGAGGACGGAATCCATGGGCAAGGTTGTTGGCATCGATCTGGGCACGACGAACAGCTGTGTGGCCGTGATGGAGGGCGGCAAGCCCACGGTGATCGCCAATGCCGAAGGGTTCCGTACGACCCCCTCGGTGGTGGCCTACACCAAGAACCAGGATCAGCTGGTGGGGCAGATCGCCAAACGCCAGGCGGTGATGAACCCCGAGAACACCTTTTATTCCGTGAAGCGCTTCATCGGCCGCCGCGTCGATGAGGTGAACGAGGAGTCGAAGGAGGTGAGCTACTCGGTGGAGAAATCGGGTGCCAACGTGAAGGTGAAGTGCCCGGTGCTGAGCAAGCAGTTCGCCCCCGAGGAGGTGAGCGCCCAGGTGCTGCGCAAGCTGGCGGACGACGCCGGCAAGTACCTCGGTGAGAGTGTCACCCAGGCGGTGATCACCGTGCCCGCCTACTTCAACGACTCCCAGCGCCAGGCCACCAAGGATGCCGGCAAGATCGCCGGTCTCGAGGTGCTGCGGATCATCAACGAGCCCACCGCCGCCGCCCTGGCCTACGGCCTCGACAAGAAGAGCAACGAGCGCATCCTGGTGTTCGACCTGGGCGGCGGCACCTTCGACGTGTCGGTGCTGGAGGTGGGCGACGGCGTGTTCGAGGTGCTCTCCACCTCCGGTGACACCCACCTTGGCGGTGACGACTTCGACAAGGTGATCGTCGACCACCTGGCCGCCACATTCAAGGCCAACGAGGGCATCGATCTGCGTCAGGACAAGCAGGCCCTGCAGCGCCTCACCGAGGCGGCCGAGAAGGCCAAGATCGAGCTCTCCAGCGCCACCCAGAGCGAGATCAACCTGCCCTTCATCACGGCCACTCCCGAGGGGCCCAAGCACCTGGATCTCACCCTCACCCGGGCCAAGTTCGAAGAGCTGGCCTCGAGCCTGATCGACCGCTGCCGCGTGCCGGTGGAGCAGGCCCTCAAGGACGCCAAGCTCGCCTCCGCAGAGCTCGACGAAGTGGTGATGGTGGGTGGCTCCACCCGCATCCCGGCGGTGCTGGAACTGGTGAAGCGCATCACCGGTAAGGACCCCAACCAGACCGTCAACCCCGATGAAGTGGTGGCCGTGGGCGCCGCCATCCAGGGCGGTGTGCTCGCCGGCGAGGTGAAGGACATCCTGCTGCTCGATGTCACCCCACTGTCGCTGGGGGTGGAGACCCTGGGCGGGGTGATGACCAAGATGATCACCCGCAATACCACCATCCCCACCAAGAAGACCGAGGTGTACTCCACTGCGGTGGATGGTCAGACCAATGTGGAGATCCACGTGCTCCAGGGTGAGCGCGAGATGGCCAGCGACAACAAGTCGCTCGGCACCTTCCGCCTCGACGGCATCCCCCCGGCTCCCCGCGGCGTGCCCCAGATCGAGGTCACCTTCGACATCGACGCCAACGGCATCCTCAGCGTCACCGCCAAGGACAAGGGCAGTGGCAAGGAGCAGAGCATCTCGATCACCGGTGCCTCCACCCTCAGCGAAAACGAGGTGGAGAAGATGGTGAAGGATGCCGAGACCAATGCCGCCGCCGACAAGGAGAAGCGCGAGCGCATCGACCTCAAGAACCAGGCCGAAACCCTCATCTACCAGGCCGAGAAGCAGCTCGGCGAACTGGGCGACAAGGTGGGGGCTGAGGACAAGGCCAAGGTGGAGGCCTCCAGCGCCAAGCTCAAGGAGGCCCTGCAGAAGGAAGACTTCGACACCATCAAGAGCGAACTGGAAACCCTTCAGCAGGCGCTCTACGCCGCCGGTGCCGCTGTGTACCAGCAGGCCGCCGGTGCCGATGCCGCCGCTGCCGGGGCCCCCGGCGGCAATGGTGCCGGCTCGGAGGCCGGTGCTGGCAGCAGCAGCGACGATGTGATCGATGCCGAATTCACCGAGAGCAAGTGAGCCTCTCGCCGGGGCTGATCCAGCCCCCGATGCTTGTCAGCCCCCGCTGCGCGTCCCAGCCCCCGCCCGGGGGCTTTTTCATGCCGCGCGCCCGGCGGTTCCGCGCCCGGCGGCGATCCGCTCGGCCACCCACTCGGCCGTGGCCGGCGCCAGCAGCACCCCGTTTCGGTAGTGACCGCTTGCCACCACCAGGCCGGGCTCCAGCACCTCCAGCACCGGAGCGGGCTGGAGGCAGGGTCGGCAGCGCTGGCCCGCCCAATGACGCACCACGGTGGCCCGGCTGAGCCAGGTCAGATGGGCGTTTCCCCAGCCGCGCAGATCACTGAGGGCCGCCGGGTCGGCCCGGCGGCCCGGCTCCAGGGTGGCCCCGAGCCAGAGCCGCCGCCCACCGCTCAGGTCGGGCCGGGGCACCAGGTTGATGCCCCGCCACACCACCGCCCCGGGCCAGGAGCCGCCGGGCCCGCTCCAGGAGGGCAGGCCCTCCAGCCCCTCCTCCAGCTCCAGCTCCAGCGCCTGACCGAGCACCGGTTCGGTGGGCAGGCTGTGACCCAGGGTCTCCAGCAGCTCCGCTGTGGCCACGCCGGCGCAGAGCACCAGCCAGGGCGCTTCCAGGCGACTGCCGGCGCTGCCGATCAGGCGCCAGCCACTGCCGGACCCCTGGCCGGTGCGCTCCAGCCGGCTGGCGGCCTCCGGCAGGCAGGTGAGGCCCCGGCTGCGGGAGCTGGCCAGCAGGGCCGCCATGGCCTGGGCGGGATCCAGCTGGCCATCGCCGGGGGAGTGCAGGCCCCCCAGGGCGGCGGCCGGCAGCTGGGGCCGCAGCCCCTGCAGCCGCTCGGCTGACCAGAGCTCGAGGGGCAGCCCGCGGCGCTGCCGCTCGGCGGCGAGCCGCTGCTGGCGGGCCAGCTCGTCGGCGCTGGAGGCCAGCAGCACCAGAGCGGACCGGCTGGCCACGCCATGGCCCTCGGCCTCGAGGGCGGCGAGCCACTGGGGCCAGAGGGCATGGCTGCGCTGGCGCAGCCGCCAGGCCCGGCCGCTGGAGCGGTGGAACACCTGGGCCATCAGCACCCCCAGGGCGGCCCAGCTGCCGGCGGCGGCGGCTGGAGGGCCGTCGATGGCAGGGTCCACCAGCAGCACCGGGTGGCCGCGGCGCTGGAGCAGCCAGGCGCTGGCCAGGCCCACCAGGCCGGCCCCCACCACGAGCACCGGATCAGCCGGCCTGGGCGGCGTCAGCGGGTTGCGGTCGCTCAGCGCTGCTGGTCAGACCTGCTTGAGGTCTTCCTGCACCTGGGCCGGCAGGATCTGGGCGTACTTGCCGAAGCCGCTGGCCACGGAGATGTAGGTCTTGCGCAGGGCGTCGGCGTCCTGCAGACGGGCGGCCTCATCGAGCTGGGCCAGGGAGCGCTTCAGCTG
>JAWOBH010000319.1:0-3187 GCA_046498125.1 Prochlorococcaceae cyanobacterium
CGCTTGCTCAGCCGCCGGCCGGTCGCGTCCGTCCACAGGGGCAGGTGGCCGTAGCGCGGCGGCGTGTGACCCAGCACAGCGATCAGGGCCACCTGGGCGCCGGTGGAGGTCCAGAGGTCGTGGCCACGCAACACATCGCTGATGCCGAGGCTGAGTTCATCCACCGCCGTGGCCAGGTGATAGGCGAGACAACCATCAGCGCGGCGCAGCACCACATCGCCCACCTGGCCGGGGCCATCCAGCCGCCCCGGACGGCCATGGCGCTCCGGCCAGGTGATCGGGGCATCCGGCAGCCGCAACCGCCAGCTGGGCAGCCGCCCGCCCTCTGCACCCCAGCGAACCGGCCGCTGGCGACAGAAGCCCGGATACACCGGCCAGCCTCCGTGGGGAGCGGAGACATCGGCCAGGAGCCGGCGGCTGCAGCGGCAGGGGTAGAGCCAGCCGGCGCGGCGCAGGGCCGAGAGCACCGAGCCGTAGAGACCACGGCGCTGGCTCTGGCGCAGGGGCGGACCATCCCAGTCAAGCCCCAGCCAGCGCAGATCGGCCAGGATCGAGGCCTCGGCACCGGGGCGGTTGCGCGGACTGTCGAGGTCGTCGATGCGCAGCAACAATTCCCCACCGGCCAGGCGGGCATCGAGCCAGGCCAGCAGGGCGGTGCGCAGATTGCCGCGGTGCAGCACACCGGTGGGTGAGGGGGCGAACCGGCCCCGGTAGCCCCGCCCGCGGCGCTCAGCCGCGGCCGCCAGCTGCTCGCGCAGATGGGCGGGCAGCAGCGGCTGGGAGGGGGTCAGGGAAACCGTGTCAGCCGCCCTGCACCTTGTCCTTGAACATCTTGCCGGCGGTGAAGGCGGGCACGCGCTTGGCCTCGATCTTGATCTTCTCGCCGGTCTTGGGGTTGAGCCCCTGGCGGGCGGAACGGTCGCGGGGCTCGAAGGAGCCGAAGCCGAGGATGGACACCTTCTTGCCATCGACAACCGAATCCATGATCGTGTCGATCAGGGCGTCGACCACCTGGGCGACGTCGGTCTTGGTGAGCTCGGTGCGGGCAGCCACCACGTTGACGAGATCTGCTTTGTTCATGAAAAAGAAAGCCTGATGAGGGGCTGTCGGGATGAGTGTGGCGAGTCGGAAACCCCGACCGGCCTGGCCTGTGGCGCGCCAATGGTATGGGCAGCACTGCCGCTCCGCAACACAGAAGCCCGATGCCGCAATGGCTTTCAGCCGCAGCACTCACACCGGCAGGCCACCGGACGCCGCCACGAGCTTCTCGCCCCGCAGGGCCCCGAGGCCGCCGCCGCAGGCGATCCAGGCCGGTGAGCCCTCCGGCAGCCACTGGCGCAGGCGCTCCAGGCTGCGCAGCTGGCGGGGCCAGTGAAAGGTGCCCGGAGTGGCCAGGGGTGCCAGCCGGCCCGGCGCCAGGGGCTGGAGCAAACGGCCGCAGAACAGTCCGTCGAGGGCACCGGTCGCCAGGTGCAGCACGCAGGAGCCGGGGGTAGGGCCGGGGGTCCAGAGCAGGCGCACCCCCGGCGCCAGGGTGTGCTCCCCGCCGAACCGGCGCAGCCGCTCCACCCCCGGCAGCAGATAGGCCTCCTGCTCCTGCACCAGCACCTCCCAGCCCAGGGCCTGCTGGAAGCGGCGGCAGCGGCCATGGCCCTGGCGGCTGGTGAGCACGATCGTGCCCGCGCCACCGCGCTGAGCCAGCCAGTCGAGGTTGGCCTGGCTCCAGGCCGGGCAGTCGATCAGCAGGTCCCCCGGCAGGCGGGCCTGATCCCCCGGTGCGCCGGCCTCCACCAGCCAGCTGCTGCCCCCGCCGGTGTCACGGTTGGGGGCGAACAGCCACACCCCCGGAGCTATCAACTGGGGCGGACGACCGGGGTCCACGGGAGCGGTTTGTAACAGCGGCGGTGCGGTGTCGATCGGATCACTAGTTTGTGACGATACGGATCCTGTTCGTGACCGTGACCGCCCACGCCGCTGCCGACCCCTCCACGCCGGCACAGGCAGGAGCTGGCGGCGCTCCGTTGCACCCCGGCCACCCCTGGCCCCTGGGCGCCAGCCTCACCCGCCGCGGCGTCAACTTCTCGGTGGTGGCACCCCAGGCCACCCGGGTGGAGCTGCTGCTGTTCAGCCATGGCGAAGCCAGTGAGCCGCAGCGGGTGGTGGAACTCGACCAGCACCACCGCTCCGGCGACCACTGGCACGTGGAGGTGGAGGGGGTGGGCCTGGGCAGCTGCTACGGCTACCGGGTGTACGGACCCCTGCAGATCGGCGGCCACAGCTTCAACCCCTCCAAGGTGCTGCTCGATCCCTGCGCCCGCGCCATTGCCGGCTGGGGCGGCTACCGCCGCGAGGCGGCGGTGGGAGCGGTGCCCAACACCGGCTGCTGCCTCAAGGGGGTGGTCACCGAACGCGAGCGCTTCGATTTCGACGCCGCCCCCCGCCCGCGGCACAGCTGGCAGCGCAGCGTGATCTACGAGCTGCACGTGGGCGGCTTCACCCAGGGCGCCGGCTGCCCGGTGCCGGACGAGCGGCGGGGCACCCTGCTGGGCCTGATCGACACCCTTCCCCACCTCCAGGAGCTGGGGGTCACCGCCATCGAGCTGCTGCCGGTGATGGCCTTCGATCCCGCCGACGCCCCCCCCGGTCGCCAGAACCACTGGGGCTACAGCCCGATCAGCTGGATGGCGCCGCACCAGGGCTACCTGGTGGGCAACGACCCGCTCAAGGCCCGCGACCAGGTGCGCGAGCTGGTGAGCGCCTGCCACCGGGCCGGCATCGAGGTGATTCTCGATGTGGTCTACAACCACACCAGCGAGGGCAACCAGCAGGGCCCCACCCTGAGCTGGCGCGGCTTCTGCGACCAGCTCTACTACCAGCAGGGCCACCACGGCGAATACCTCGACGTGAGCGGCTGCGGCAACACCATCGCCGCCAACCGCCCCCTGGTGCGGCGCCTGATCCTGGAATCGCTGCGCTGCTGGGCCGTGGAGCTGGGGGTGGATGGCTTCCGCTTCGACCTCGGCATCGCCCTCAGCCGCGGCGATCAGCTGCAGCCCCTGGATGCACCGCCGCTGTTCGAGGCCATGGAGGCCGATCCAGAGCTGGCCGATCTCAAGCTGATCAGCGAGCCCTGGGACTGCGGCGGCCTCTACAAGCTCGCCGATTTCCCCGCCCTGCGGGTGGCCAC
>JAWOBH010000339.1:0-3755 GCA_046498125.1 Prochlorococcaceae cyanobacterium
GTAGCGCTGCCGGGCCTGCAGGGAGGTGCCGCGTTCGTCCACCAGCTCCAGCCGCAGCCCGAGCTCCCCCAGCTGCCGCCGCCAGTCGGCGCTTCCGGTGCCGTTGCCGAGCACCACCAGGACCAGTCCCTGCCGCTGCCAGTGGGCGAGCAGCGCCTGGGCCTGCTGCGGAGGCAGGATCGCCGCCGACAGCAGGCGCAGGTTGCCGCCATCCGCCAGCACCAGCCCGCACTTGCTGCGGCCCGGATCCAGCCCCGCCAGCCAGATTTTGGCCGTCACCGGCGCGCCCGCCGGGACGGGTTGCTCTGCTGCCGCACCAGGCGCAGCTCCACGTTGATGGGATCCGGCGTGTCGGCATCGTTCTGGGCCACCGCCTGCACCTGCAGAACCTGGCCGACGGGCTGTTCGCTGAGCGTGCGGATCAGGGTGCTGAAGGCGGCGGGGTCGACCTGCAGCCCATCCACGATCGTGCCCTGGCGTTGCGCCCGGGCATAGGACTCCACCAGAAGCAGATTGAGGCGCCGGGCCAGCAGCTCGGGATCGCGCAGATCCCCTTCGATCGTGGTGCGGGCCAGCACCTCTCCGGCGCCGACCACACGCCGGTTGGGGCGCAGGTCAGGCACCACCAGCACCTGCTGCTCGCCGCGGAGCACGTTGGCCGCCGAGCGGATGCTCACCACCCAGCTGCCCGGCCGCTTCAGCATCTCCTCGAGCCGGTTGATGTCGGCGGTGGGCACGAGCAGGATCTGGCGGTCCGGAGGCTCGCCGGGCCGGACGCGCCGAAAGGCCACCAGGTTGGCCTGCTGCAGCAGGGCATCGATGACCTCCCGGGCCTGCTGGGGGCGGTCCAGCTGCACCTTGGCGCTGGCCAGCGGTTCGCCGCTGGTGAGCACCACGTCGCCCCGGCGCAGGGCGATCAGGTTGTCCTCCAGCTCCTCCAGCTCTTGGCTGCCGGCATCGATGCGCTGGCGCAGTTCAGCCAGCTCACTCTCCCGCCGGCTGAGTTCGGCATCCCGTCCAGCCACGTCACGGCTCAGGCGCTCCCGTTCGCCCAGCAGCCGGCCACGCTCGGCCTGAAGGCGGTCGCGCTCCCCCTCCAGCCGCGCCCGCTCCGCCCGCAGCGGAGCCAGCTCACGGCGCAGGGTCGCGGCCCGCTGTTCCGCCTGGGTGAGCTCGCGCTGCACCCGCTGCTGGCCCAGCTGGGCGCGGGCCACCTCCGCCTGACTGGCCTGCAGTTCGCCGCGGCTGTCCTCCAGCTGCTCGCGGCTGGTGCGCAGCCGCTCCTCGATCTGGTCCAGTTCGAACAGCCCGCGCCGCAGCCGCTCACTGACCAGCAACATCAGCCCCAGTGACACGGCGCTGATGAGACTGCCGGTGAGCACCGTGATCACCACGGCGGTGTTGCGGGGCCGCAGCCCGAACAGGCTCAGCCGCGCCTTGCCCACGCGGCTGCCGAGGCGGTCGCCGAGGGTGGCCAGCACCCCGCCAAGCACCAGCAGCGCCAGGATCAGCAGCCAGCCCGACACAGCGACGCTCGAATCGCTTCAGTATCTCCCGGCCTCCATCGGCCGGCAGCGTCGCGGCGATGGCGGCCAGTCGATCAGCTGAAGCGTTTGGCCAGGGCGATCGGGTCGAACACCGTGATCTTCTTGCGGTCGATCTGCAGCAGCCCCTCCTGGCGCAGATCGCCCAGCAGCCGGGTGATCGTCACCCGCGTGGAGCCGATGGCCTCGGCGATGGCCTGGTGCGAGAGGCGCAGATCGATGGTGATCCCCTCACTGCCGGGCAGTCCGAAGTCGCGGCAGAGCACCAGCAGAAAACTCACCAGACGCGAGCTCATGTCGCGGTGGGTCAGGGTTTCGATCATCGTTTCCGTTTGCAGGATCCGCGAGGAGAGGCCCTGCAGCAGCAGCAGGCCCACACTGGCATCGAGCTCGATCGCCTTACGCAGCGAGGTGGCCGGGGCCGTGATCAGCTCCACCCGGGTGAAGGCGATGGCGTGGTAGAAGCGGTCGGAGCGCTGTCCGGTGAGCAGCGACAGCACTCCGAACAGGCTGTTCTCCCGCAGCAGAGCCACGGTGATCTCCTCGCCGCTCTCGTACACGCGCGACAGCCGGACGGCCCCACGCCGGAGCAGGTAGACGCGCTCGGCGGGGTCGCCGGGGAAAAAGATCGTCTTCCCGCGCTCGACGGTTTCACTGTTGCTGCCGCTCAGCCCCCGCATCACCTCCAGCAGGGTGGTGCTGTCCTGAACTCCGCTGCCGATGGTGGTCACGGCGCCCGGGGTCCCGGTGGTGGGGGTGCTGGCGGTGCGGCTGAAGCCGCGGGTGGCGCCGACCATGGACCAGGCAGGGGAGTGCCGGAACCCTAAAGATCGGACCGGAGGGCACTGGTAACAACGCACACCGAACCTGGCTCCAGGTCTGACGGGCGCCGCCGCTGCGAGTTGGTCCAACGACAGTACATCCGTTCTCCACCATAGGTGGTGTGCAGCCGTTGTGATTGGATCTGAAACCGCTACATTCAGCTCCGCGCCGATCCGCCCCATGACCGCCAGCCTCCCCGCCGGCCTCGGCGACAGATCCGCTGGCCGCGCCCATCCCGCTCGGCCTACCTATGGTGGCCAGCCGATGGCGCTGAACGCCGTGGCCCCAGCCAGTGCCAGCCGGCCGCTGCGGCTGCTGGCCCAGCCGGAGGGCCTGTTGCAGGTTCACACCGCCCCCTACCGCGGCAGCTTCTCGGCCGTCCTCAGTCAGGCCATCCGCAGCGCTGGTCTCGGCAGCCAGGTGCTGGTGTGCCAGTTCCTCAAGGGCGGCGTCAATCAGGGCACCGCCACCAGCCCCAGCCTCTGCGGCCGCCTGCGCTGGCTGCGGCCCGCCGTGGAAGCCTGCCTGGCCGAGCCCGCCCGCGAGCACGATCCCTGGGTGCGCGAGGCGGTGCGGGAGGTGTGGCAGTTCAGCTGCGAGCAGCTGCTGACAGCGGCGGTGGACCTGATGGTGCTCGATGAGCTGGGTCTGGCGATCGAGCTCGGATTCCTGCCGGCCGACGAGGTGCTGGCCGTGCTCGAGCAGCGGCCGGCACCGATGGATGTCATTCTCACCGGGCCGCCCATGGCGCCGGAGCTGATGGCCCTGGCCGATCAGGTCACTCAGCTGCGCCGCGGCTTCTGACACCGCCACCCGATGCTCAAGAACGACCGCTGGATCAAGGAGCAGGCCGCAGCGGGGATGCTCGAGCCGTTCCAGTCCGGGTTGGTGCGCCACCTCGATCCGGATGCTGGGGCCCGGCCCGTGCTGAGCTTCGGCTGTTCCTCCTACGGCTATGACCTGCGCCTCTCAGCTCAGGAATTCCTGATCTTTCGCCATGTGCCGGGCACGGTGATGAACCCCAAGCGGTTCAATCCCGCCAACCTGGAGCCGGCACCCCTGCACGAGGATCAGGACGGCAGCTACTTCATCCTGCCCGCCCATTCCTACGGGCTGGGCGTGGCGCAGGAGAAGCTGCGGGTGCCCGCCAACATCACGGTGATCTGTCTGGGAAAGAGCACCTATGCCAGGCTCGGCATCATCGTCAACACCACCCCGGCCGAGGCCAGCTGGGAGGGCCACCTCACCCTGGAATTCAGCAATTCCTCGGGGGCCGACTGCCGGATCTACGCCGGCGAGGGCATCTGCCAGCTGCTGTTCTTCGAGGGAGACCCCTGCGACACCACCTACAAGGATCGCGCCGGGAAATATCAGCATCAGCCCGAGCGG
>JAWOBH010000047.1:0-7443 GCA_046498125.1 Prochlorococcaceae cyanobacterium
GGTGTCACAGCGGTGTACGCCATCCGCCTGTTCAACCGTGTGGGCTTCGGACGGCTCGACAACGAGCGGGCCGACTGGACCCACACCCTCTGGAGCGAACGCGTGCCGGCCCTCGCCCTCACCCTGCTCGTGATCGGGGCCGGCCTCTGGCCCACGGCCCTCACCGGCTGGAGCGAGACGGAGTCGACGGGCCTGGCCCTGCGGGCCCAGCCGTTCCTGAACCACCCGGGCGCCGTTCAGATCGCATCCGCCACGACCCTGTCCCCATCAGAGCCGCTGACGTCATGACCCCACCCACCGCCGCAGCCCCCGAGGCCGTCCGCCAGCCCCTGATCCCCCCGTCCAGCCATCGCTACGCCGAGGTGATCCACCGGCTGGAGGCCGGCGGCTCGATGCTGCCGGACACGCCGGAGAACCTGATGCAGATCATCGGCATCTACAAGGCCTATGCCGTGCCGATGGATTTCTACTGGCGCGACCTGCTCTACATCGCCGAGCGGGTGTTCCTCGATCCGCTGCCGGCCTTCAAGTACTTCATCAGCCAGGAGTATCTGGACCTGCCCAATTCCTATGCCGGTGAGCAGTCGAAGCTGCGCATCTGGCGCGGGGGCGAGAAGGCCCACCCCGAACTGCTGGAGTTCATGGCCAGGGGGGAGACCGGCGGGATGCCGAAGCTGCTCCACCACCTCTGGCACGACCGGATCAACATGGAGTTCGCCGAGGCCTGCATGGAGGCCATGCTCTGGCATCAGGGCATGGGCGGGCGCTTCTATGACTATCTTGAGACGGAGACCTACAGGGCCAACGCCGACCGCGCCATCAAGGCCTATTTCCGCGGCAACCCGCTGATGCTGGGTCTCTACCGCCTGTTTCCGGAGATGTTCATGGAGCAGGTGAAGAAGATGAGCTACTACGCCAACCTGGGGCTGTTCTGGGAGGTGATGGCGCCGGTGTTCTTCGAGATGAGCGACATCTACGACGAAGGCGGCTTCAAGGGCGTTCCCGACGCCATGAACTTCCTTGTGAACGGCATCTTTGCCGTGGCCGGACGGCCCATCTACCACCACGTGTACATCAACGGCGAGTGCCACGAGATCATCCCCAGGAGCGAGGGCTTCACCTGGCTCTACGAAGCCGCCCTGCCCTACGTGGAGGCCGTGTTCTACCGCACAGCGCCGTTCCGCGGCACCAAGAGCTACAACGCCCAGGCCTACCAGGTGCCGGCTGATCAGGCCGATTTCCACTACGGCATTCTCTACGCCGATGTCTTCCCGGTGGGTTCGGCCGGCATCCCGCCGACCCTGCTGATGCAGGACATGCTCCATTTCCTGCCCCCCTACCTGGAGGATCTCTACAAGCAGCACAAGCGTGGCGATGCCGACAAACTGATTCAGCTGGGCATCACCTTCCAGCGCTCGATGTACAACGTCACTTCGGCGGTGATCCAGGCCCTGCGCTGCGCCCTGCTCTACCCGCTCGATGACACCGACCCCGAGCACCTGATGGCGAACCGACGGTTCTTCGAGGCCCAGATGGACCGCTTCCTGCGCCCCGAAGCCCGTCTGCCCCAGATCCAGACCCAGGCCTACCGCTAGGAGATCCCCATGGCCACCATCCTCGAGACAGCCCAAGGGGCCGGCTGCTTCGCCACCCTGCTCACCGCCGTGGAGGTGGCGGGCCTCACCGCAGCCCTGGAGGGCCCGGGCCCGTTCACCGTGTTCGCCCCGGTGGATGACGCCTTCGCCGCCCTGCCACCGGGCTGTGTGCAGACCCTGGTGGACAACCCGCCCCAGCTGGCCCGCATCCTCAAGTACCACGTGCTCAGCGGAGCCCACACCCGCGACGGACTGGTGACCCGGGCCGAATGGGAGAGCCTGGAGGGTGCCCCGGTGGCCATCCGGCGGGCCGATCCCTTCGAGGTGAAGAACGCCACGGTGGTGACCGCCGACATCACCTGCGACAACGGCGTGGTGCACGTGATCAACCGGGTGATCCTGCCCGGCTGAGCAGCTGAGCAGAACACACGAACAACCCAGCCGGGCATGGAGCCATGGCCGGGTTGTGGGTGCCGGGGAGCACCAGCCCTAGAACTTGTGGGCCCGCAGTGCCTCCACCGTGGACATGTAGGTGATGCAGGAGTAGTTCTCGAAGTACTTCTCCACCACCTTCGTCTGGATCGCATCGGCCAGCTCGCGACTGGCCGTCAGCACCTCGAATTTGATGTTGGAGAAGGCATGCGAGACGCTGGGGTCTCCGGTGGATCGCACGTTCCTGCTGCCCTGTCCGCCAGCTGCAAGCACGGTATAGCCACTGGCACCGGATTCCTTGATCAGCTTGGCGATCTTTTTCAACAGAATCTCTTCTGTGATGATCACGAGTTTCCAGACTGGCTGGCTCATTGGAATGACCTCATCTGTGTGGTTTGGTAAGCAGTGTCACGTGCCCAGGATGCTCTCGGCAAGCCCGATGAACAGCGGAATGCCGATGGCAATGGCAACGGGCGTGCCGATGGCGGTGGAGGCACCGATGTAGGCCGAGGGGTTGGCCGAGGGGATGCCGGCGCGCAGGGTCGGTGGACCGGAGATGTCAGAGCTGGAGGCCGCGATCACCGCCAGCACAACAGCACCACCGATGCTGAAACCTGTGATTTGGTGAATGATCAGCCCGAGACCGAAGGCGATGAGACCGTGCAGCAGGGGTGCGATCGCCGCGTAGATCGCGAACCACTGAGCCACCTTGCGCAGCTCATTCATGCGCTGGGCCGCTTCCATGCCCATGATGATCATCAGGATCGAGAGGAAACCTCGGAACAGAGGATTGAAGAAGCTCTCATACACCGATTCGGGCCGGGTGGCGATGCCGAGGGCGATGCCCAGCAGCAGGGCCGTGACCGCTGAGCTCTGCAGGCTCTCCTTGATGATCGGCCAGATCTCGACATCCTCGGAGGCTTTGCCCTGGAGCTTGCTGGAGGCCACGCTGGCCAACACGATCGCGGTCACCAGGGCGGGGATATCCATGAACGGATAGAGGGCCGCCGACCAGGCCTCGTACTCGATGCCAGCGGTTTCCAGCTGGGGCAGCACGGCCGCCAGGGTGGAGCCACTCACGGCACCGAACAGACCGCCGGTCGCCAGGGCATCAACAGGTCTGACCCCGGGGAAGTTCGCGAGCGTGAACTTGCTGATCAGAACGATCAGGATGCCGACGGCGACAGCGGCCAGGGCGGGCAGAAAAATCTCCCCCAGATTGGAATTGCGAATGGCGATGCCACCACTCAGACCGATCTTCATCAGCAGGAAGAAGGTGATGAATTTGTAGATCGAGTCGGGGATCTTCAGCTGGCTGCCGAAGGAGGCAACGACAATGCCACCGATCAGGAAGCCAAGCGTGGGTGACTGGAGTTGTTTGACAAAGAGCGTGAAGAAATCGGACACCGTTGAACCTCTTGGTGTGCTGGCAAAAGAAAGCAGCACGGAAATGTAGTGAGGGCTCCGAGAAATTGGGGCGGTCAGTCGCAGAGATTCGGCGACCGCCCAATCCCTCAGGCCTCGAGATAGTCCTCGATGCGGGATGACAGGCGGCGAATGGAGGCATTGGCCCGGCGTTCCAGGCCCCGTGCCGTATCGCGGGTGATGCCCATCTGCCGAGCCACCGCACTGAGGCTCAGAGGGTCCTCGTAGGACGGCAGGCCGTAACGAAGGCGCAACAGTTCGGCTTCCTGGGGGGGCAGCTCGGCCAGCAGGGCATCGATGTCCTGGCGGAGCAGGGCCGCGGTGAGCCGCTCCTCCGGCCGGCAGGCCTGGCAGGCGAGGGTGTCCAGCAGGCGGAAGTCCTCCGGCGCACCCTGGTGGCCGTCGAGGCTGAGGGGCTCCTGGGCCCGGAACAGCAGTTCGCGGAGGTCGAGGGGGGTGACGCCGAGGGCTTCGGCCAGCTCGCTAAGGCTGGGATCGCGGCCCAAGGTCTGGCTCAGCTGCTGCTGCATCTGGCGCAGCCGCTGCAGCTGCTGCACCATCGTGACCGGCAGCCGGATGGTGCGGCCCCGGCTCGCCAGGGCCTTGCCGATGCCGTCGCGGATCCACCACACCGCATAGGTGGAGAAGCGGTAGCCGCGGCTGGGATCAAAGCGCTCCACCGCCCGGATCAGGCCGATCGTGCCGTCCTGGATCAGATCTTCCAGATCCGCCGGCTTGAAGGCAGCGCGGCGGGCCATGGACACCACCAGGCGCAGATTGGCGGTGACCATGCGGCTGGCGGCCTGATCCGCCTGGCGCAGGCAGCGCCGCAGTTGCTGAGAGCCCATCCCGGCCTCGAGGGCCCAGGCCTCGAAGCTGGGGGCCAAACCTCCGGCGCGGAGCTCCATCTCCTCAGCCAGGTCGCGAACCTGGCGGCCTGCCTGCACCTGCCGGGCCAGGCTGATTTCCTCGTCGGGGCTCAGCAGATCGATGCGGCCGATGGCCCGCAGGTGCTGGCTGAGTGCGTCGCAGCGGCCCGCGGGGCGCTTCTGTGGCGCAGACATGGGGAAGGGAATGGGATTGGTCGGCAGACCTTAGGGACTGGTTGTGTCGAAATGCCGGCGTTTTGGCCGCCCAAAAGCAATCAGAATCGTCCCAATCAGCCGGGCTGATCAATCGCAACCTCGCTCAATCCCACTTGTTGTTCTCGCTCAGACCAGGGCGGTGACAGCGGCCTGAAGAGCCTCCAGGCGGCTGATGTTGGTGCGCTCGGGCGGCAGTTTCTGGAACAGGCCCAGCTTTTCCAGGCGCCGCTGGGTGGTGCCGGTGGTCCCCACCACATACACCTGTCGGCCCTTCTCGATCGCCTCCTCCACCGCGTTCTCCACCGCCAGCGAGGCGGTGACGCCCAGGTGCGACACCTCGGAGAGATCAAAGATCACCGCCTTGCAGTCGCGGATGGCGTTGTGCTCCCGGGCGATGGCTTTGGCCACACCGAACAGCATGGCGCCGTTGAGCTGGAACAGCAGCACCTGGCCCTTGCCCTGGTCAAGCAGGGCTTTTTCGTCGTCCGGGAGGATCAGCCCGCCATCCCCGGTGCTCACCGACTTCACCGACTTGGCCTGCAGGGCGGTCATTTTGTCGATGGTGAGGATGTTAGCGATGAACACGCCGATGCCCACGGCGGCGATCAGATCCACCAGCACCGTGAGGGCGATCACCAGATACATGATCAGGGCACCCTTGATCGAGATCTGGTGGGCGCGCTTGAGGAATCCCCAGTCGATGATGTCCACGCCCACCTTCAGGGCGATGCCGGCCAGCACGGCCAGGGGGATCTGACCGGCCAGCCGGGCCCCGGCCAGGATCACCAGCATCAGCACCAGGGCACGGGCGATGCCCGAGAGGGCGCTGCGGCCGCCGCTCTGGATGTTCACCACCGTGCCCATCGTGGCGCCGGCTCCGGGCAGGCCACCGAACAGTCCGGAAACCAGATTGCCCAGGCCCTGGCCAAGCAGTTCCTTGTTGGAGTTGTGCTCGGTGCGGGTGATGCTGTCGGCGATCACCGAGGTGAGCAGAGCATCGATGCAGCCGAGCATCCCCAGCACCGCCGCATCGATCAGCATCACCCGGATCAGGGGCAGCTCGAAGTGGGGGATCTGCAGCTGCGGAAAACCGGAGGCGATCACGCCGATGCGGCGCAGGCCGTCGGCATCGCCCTGCAGCACTGACAGGGAGAGCAGGGTGCCGATCACCAGAGCGATCAGCTGAGCCGGGACGACGCTGCGCACCCGCCGGGGGGTGAACCAGAGAATCGCCAGGGTGATCACCGCCAGCAGCACCTCAGCGGGCCGGGCACTGGCCACCAGCGAAGGCAGCGCCGAGAGGGTGCCCAGCACGCCGCCGCGGGGGATCGCCTGGCCGAGGAACGGGCCGATCTGCAGCACGATCAGGATGATGCCGATGCCGCTCATGAACCCCGAGATCACCGTGTAAGGCATCTGGGTGACATAGCGGCCCAGCTTCAGCAGCCCGAAGACGATCTGGAACACCCCGGCCAGCATCACCACCGTGAAGGCCATGGCCAGCCCGTTCTGGGGATCGCGGGAGGTGAGATCGGCCACCACTGCCGTCATCACCACCGTCATCGGACCGGTGGGCTCGGAGATCAGCGCCGGAGTTCCGCCGAACAGGGCAGCGAACAGACCCACCAGCACAGCCCCCCAGAGCCCCGCTGCGGCACCGCCTTCGGCACCACCGAAGGCCGCCACGCCGAAGGCGAGGGCCATGGGCAGGGCGATCACGGCGGCGGTGACCCCACCGAACAGATCCCCCTTGATGTTGGTGGTGCTGATGTGGTTCAGCACCCGCAGGCCCGGGCGTTGCGGCGGAATCGACGCTGTGCTCATCGCTACAGGCGAAGGTGGGTGCGGCACCTTAGACGGCATGCGCCGCGGCACCACAGGTTTCTCGCCGCCTGGCCACGATTGTTTGGACGTTCAGGTGCCGCGTGTGAGCCTGCTGATCCTTCTGGCCCTGGGCTGGTTGAGCCTGCGCAGCCTGCTGGTGCTGGCCCGGGTGGGCGTTCACTCCCCCGAAGCACAGCTGTCGCGTTCGTTCGAACACGAGCTGAGGCAGCGGGGGCTCCGTGGCGACCGCACCGGGATGGGCACGGATCCCTGATGGGCGAACGACCAGCGTCCCCCTATGCAGGCCAGCGGATCTGTCTCACCACCCGCCATGGCAAGGAGCGGGCCCTGGAGCTGCCCTTCCGCCGCGGGCTGGGAGCCGATCTCGAGGTGCAGGCCTGCGACACCGACCGGTTGGGCACCTTCAGCGGTGAGGTGGAGCGGCCGGCCGATGCCCTCACCACCTGCCGGCGCAAGGCCATGCTCGGCCTGGAGGCCAGTGGCCTGACCCTTGGCTTGGCCAGTGAGGCCAGCTTTGGCCCTCACCCCGCCGTGCCCCTGCTGGCCGTGGGCCAGGAGCTGCTGCTGTTCGTCGATCTGGAACGCGGGCTGAGCGTGCTGGAGCGGCGTGTCGAGTGGCGCACCAACTTCAGCCACACGCGGCTGGGTCCGGAGGCGGACCCCTCGGGCTGGTTGCGACAGGTTGGGTTTCCGGCCCATGCCGTGATCGCCCGCCCCGCAGGGGAATCCCGCCAGCCGCTCTTCAAGGGGCTTACCAGTGCCGCGGCGCTGCAGGAGGCGCTGGCGGCCTGCCGCCAGGCCTCGCCCAATGGTGAGGTGTGGCTGGAGACCGACATGCGGGCCCATCTCAATCCCACCCGCCTGCGCTCGATTCGCCGCCTGGGGCTGGCGCTGGCGCGCCGCCTGCTCACCCCCTGTCCACACTGCCGGGCACCGGGCTGGGGCCTGCTGGACACCGAGCCCGGACTCCCCTGCCGATGGTGCGGCACAGCCACCGAACTCAGCTTCCCTTCCCATAGTAAAGAAGCCCTGCCGAACCTCCCTGCTGGTCATAGCTCAGC
>JAWOBH010000048.1:0-5865 GCA_046498125.1 Prochlorococcaceae cyanobacterium
CGCTGTGCTTCGGCGCCGACGACGACTCGCTGGCCTCGGTGGTGCTGGAGCTGCTGCGCCAGCGCGATGAAACCGTGGCCGTGGCGGAGAGCTGCACCGGCGGCGGCATCGGCGCGGCCCTGGCGGCGGTGCCCGGTGCCTCCGATGCCTTCCAGGGAGGGGTGATCGCCTATGCCAACGCCGTCAAGCAGGCGGTGCTGGGGGTGTCGGAAACCAGCCTGGCGGTCCACGGCGCGGTGAGCGATCCTGTGGCTCTGGCGATGGCGGCGGGGGTGCGGCGTCTCACCGGCGCCAGCTGGGGCATCGCCGTGACCGGCATCGCCGGCCCGGCGGGTGGCACGGCCGCCAAGCCGGTGGGGCTGGTGCACATAGCCCTGGCGGGCCCGGACGGTGTCCGCAGTGAGGGGGTGCGCTTCCCAGCCAGCCGCGGCCGCAGCTGGATTCAGATGCTCACAGTGGGCGAGGCCCTCAACGGCCTGCGCCTGCGGCTGCTGACGGGCTGAGGGTCAGCGGCTCGCCCTGCGGCGTCTCGCTCACTTGTGCACCACCACATCCACGGCCGGGGTGCGCCGCTTCACCAGCACGCCGGTGTCGTGCTCGCCACGCTCCAGTTGCAGGTCGATGTCCTCCTCTCCAAGCCGCAGGCCATCGATCTCCAGGCGATTGATCCGCTCGGGCAGCACCGGATTGCGCAACAGCACCTGCATGTGGCCGCTGGTCGGGTCGCGGCCCACGCCCATGCCCGTGATCGCCTCCAGGAGCCCGAACAGGGCACCGCTGGCCCAGGCCTGGGGGCTGCAGGCCACCGGGTAGAGCGTGGGCCCCTCTTCCTCCTGGCGCGGGAAGCCGCAGAGCAGCTCCGGCAGCCGGAACAGCGGCAGCGCCTTGGCCGTGTCGAACAGGCCCATGAGGATGCGCATCGCCTCGGCGGTGTGGCCGTAGCGGGCCAGCCCCAGGCCGATCAGGGCATTGTCGTGGGGCCACACAGAGCCGTTGTGGTAGCTCATCGGGTTGTAGCGGGCCTCCCGTTCGTCCAGGGTGCGCACCCCCCAGCCGTTGAAACTCGTGGGTGAGAGCAGCTGCCTGGTGATGGATGCGGCCTCATCCCGGTTGGCGATGCCGGTCCACAGGCAGTGGCCGGCGTTGGAGCTGCGCACCTCGCAGGGCCGCCCGTCGCCGTCGAGGGCCAGGGCGAAGGTGCCCAGCCGCTCGCACCAGAAGGTCTGCTGGAAACGGCGCCGCAGGGCTCTGGCTTCCTCCAGCAGCCGCTCGGCCTCGTCGCCGTTGCCGAAGCTGCGCTCGATGTGGGCCAGGGCGCGGCGGGCGCCGTAGACGTAGGCCTGGACCTCGCAGAGGGCGATCGACCCTTCGGCCAGCCGGCCGTCGGCGTGGTGAATGGCGTCGTCGGAGTCCTTCCACCCCTGATTGCGGAGGCCGCCCTGGGTCGCGCAGCGATAGTTCAGGAAGCCCCGGGGGTCACGGGCCTCGGCGCGGCGGATCCAGGCCATGGCTTCCTGCAGGGCGGGTCGCAAGGCGCCGATGAAGTCACGGTCGCCGCTGCGCAGCAGGTAGTGCCCCGCCAGGATCACGAACAGGGGCGTGGCGTCGACGCTGCCGTAGTAGCGGGCAAAGGGCACCTCCCCCAGGGCCGCCATCTCGCCCAGCCGGGCCTCGTGCAGGATCTTGCCGGGTTCGGCGTCGCAGGCCGGATCCAGGTGGCTGGCCTGGTGCTCGGCCAGAAACCCGAGCACCCCGCGGGCCAGCCGCGGTTCGAACAGAAGCAGCTGGCGGGCCGTGATCAGGCCGTCGCGGCCGAAGGGACAGCTGAACCAGGGCACCCCGGCGTAGGGATAGAGCCCATGCTCCAGCTGGCTGGCGAGCAGGTGAACGTCGGCGTAGCAGCGGTTGACCCAGCTGTTGAAGGCCGGATTGTCACTGCTCACGCTGGCCGCCAGGCGGCGCGCTTCGCGGAAGCGACTGATCGTGGCCTCCAGGGCCACGTCGAAGGCCTTCTCGGGCGACTCCTCCTCTGGCTCAACAGCGGGCAGCAGCTCCAGGGCCAGGCACAGCCGGCGCGGACAGCGGGGTTCCAGGTCGAGGCGCAGCTCCACGCGGCTCTCCTCCACCCGCCCAGGCGCTGCCGACAGCCTCAGCCGGGTGCTCCTGTCGCAGCCATCGAGGCCGCTGTAGACGGCTTCCAGCCCGTGTTGACTGCAGCTGCGCACGGTCAGGCCCCGGCGGGCACGCTGCAGGCCCCGCACCTCGAAGATGTCCCGGAAGTCGGCGTCCACCTGCAGGGTGATCGGCACCTGCAGCACCCGGTCGGCGTAGCTGGTGAAGCGCATCTGCTGCAGGAAGGCCGTGGGGGTGAGCACGCTGGTGCGCTCCAGGTGCACCGACCCGTCGTCATTGCTGAGGTGGCTGATGTGCACCCCTATCTCGCCGCGCTCGCTGGCGCTGAGCACCGCCGGGGGGCGGTTCCAGAGGCGCAGCTCCAGACGGCTCACCTGACGGCAACCCCGGTGGTACACGCCGGAGTCGGGGTGGGTCTCGGGGCGGATCTCGCCCCGGGCGTCGAGCATGGCGAAGGTCTCTCCGTCCTTGAGCACGAACGGAGGCAGGAGGTCATGCGGCATGGAGCGGAGTCCGCAGCGGTGCCAGCCGGGGGCGGCGGCGCAGGGCGAGGTCGGTGCAGGCCTGGATCTGATGGCGGTAGAGGCGCTCGTAGTCGGCGGCCTGGCGGCTGACGCTGAAGCGGCTCTCGAAGTCGGCCCGCACCCTGGCCCGCTCCAGCCGCTCGATGCCCTTCACCGCCTCCACCGCCGCCTCGATGGAGTCCACCAGCACGCCGTTGACCCCGGATCGGACCACCTCGGGTGTGGAGCCGTTGGGCCAGGCGATCACCGGCGTGCCGCAGGCGTTGGCTTCGATCATCACCAGTCCGAACGGCTCCGGCCAGTCGATCGGGAACAGCAGGGCCAGGGCGGAGCCAAGCAGCTCCTGCTTGCCGGCATCGTCCACCTCGCCAATGAACTCCACCAGAGGATTGCCCTCGATCAGGGGCGCGATCGTGCGGTCGTGATAGGTGCGGTCGGCGCTGTCGATCTTGGCCGCCACCTTCAGGGGCAGTCCCACGGCCGTGGCGATGGCGATCGCGCGGTCGAGACGTTTCTCCGGCGACACCCGGCCGATGAAGGCCAGATACGGTCGGCTGCCCGTCGGAGTGCCCATTCCTGCCCGGTAGAGATCCAGGGGCAGGCCGTGGTGCACCGTGCCGAGCCAGTTGGCCCGCGGCAGCGGGGCCCGCTGAGCCTCGGAGATCGACACCAGCGGCGTCGTTTGGAAGTGGCTGAACAGCTGGGCATGGTGTTGGGCGTCCAGCGGCCCGTGCAGGGTGTTGAGGTGAGGCACAGCCAGCCGGGCCAGCAGGGGGTAGTGCCCATGGCCGGTGTGGAAGTGCAGCACGTCGAAGCGCTCCAGCTGCTCGGCCACCTGATCGAGCTGGATCAGCTCCGGCACCAGTGGATCCCCGTCGTAGCCGGCCAGGCGCAGGGCTTCGGGCACGCAGGCTTCGAGGTGGGCGCTGGTGCATGAATCACCACTGGCGAACAGGGTGACCTCGTGGCCGCGGCGGACGAGTTCCTCGGTGAGGTAGTGCACCACGCGCTCGGTGCCGCCGTAGCGGCGGGGAGGCACGCTCTCGAACAGGGGTGAGATCTGGGCGATACGCATGACGGATGCCGGCGGTCTCGCCGGACGAATGGACCTTCTCAGGGGCCGTTCAGGGACCCGATCACAGGGCCCGATCACACGGTCTGGGCTGCAGCTCCTGGCGGGCCGGGGGGGATCGGCGCGATTGGGTGTTGCGAATTGTGTGGATGTCGGCGCTGACGGGCAAGGGCGGATCGCCGAATCCCAACGCGGAATCCAGCGCTGATGCGGCCCTAGGGTGACCAGCCTCCACCCACCCCGTGGTTTGCCGTGAGCGCCGGCACCCTCTACGACAAGGTCTGGGATCTGCACCGGGTCGCCGAGCTGCCCGGTGGCTCCACCCAGCTGTTCATCGGCCTGCACCTGATCCATGAGGTCACCAGTCCCCAGGCCTTCGCGGCCCTCCGGGACCTGGGGCTCTCGGTGCGGCATCCCGAGCGCACCGTGGCCACGGTGGATCACATCGTGCCCACCACCACCCAGACGAGGCCCCTCGCCGATCCCCTGGCCGAGGAGATGCTGGCCACCCTGGAGGCCAACTGCGCCGAGCACGGCATCACCCTGCACGGCCTCGGCAGCGGCCGACAGGGGATTGTGCATGTGATCGCCCCCGAGCTCGGTCTGACCCAGCCGGGCATGACCGTGGCCTGCGGGGACTCCCACACGTCCACCCATGGGGCCTTCGGGGCGATCGCCTTCGGCATCGGCACCAGCCAGGTGCGGGATGTGCTGGCCAGCCAGAGCCTGGCCATGGCCAAGCTCAAGGTCCGGCGGATCTGGGTCGACGGCCGCCTCCAGAACGGCGTCTTCGCCAAGGACCTGGTGCTGCACATCATCCGCACCCTGGGGGTGAAGGGTGGCGTGGGCTACGCCTATGAGTTCGCCGGTCCCGCCATCGAGGCCCTGTCGATGGAGGAGCGCATGACCGTCTGCAACATGGCGATCGAGGGCGGCGCCCGCTGCGGCTATGTGAACCCCGATGCCATCACCTTCGACTACCTCCAGGGCCGGCCCGAAGCCCCGGACGGCGAGGCCTGGGACCGGGCCGTGGCCTGGTGGCGTTCCCTGGCCAGCGACGCCGATGCCGTGTTTGACGACGAAGTGCATTTCGACGCCGGCTCCATCGCCCCCACAGTCACCTGGGGGATCACCCCCGGCCAGGGCATCGGCGTGGATGAGACCGTGCCGACCCCCGAGGAGCTGGATCCCGAGGAGCGTTCCCTGGCCGGGGAGGCCTACCGCTACATGGACCTGCGTCCCGGCGCCCCGATCGCCGGCACCCCGGTGAACGTGTGCTTCATCGGCAGCTGCACCAATGGCCGCCTCAGCGATTTGCAGGCGGCGGCGGCCGTGGCCGAAGGGCGCCAGGTGGCTCCGGGAATCCGCGCCTTCGTGGTGCCCGGCAGTGAACAGGTGGCCGCCGCCGCCGAGGCCGAGGGGCTGGACGCGGTGTTCCGCCGTGCCGGCTTCGAGTGGCGCCAGCCCGGCTGCTCGATGTGCCTGGCCATGAATCCCGACCGGCTGGAGGGCCGCCAGATCAGCGCCAGTTCCAGCAACCGCAATTTCAAGGGTCGCCAGGGGTCGGCGTCTGGCCGCACCTTGCTGATGAGCCCGGCGATGGTGGTGGCCGCCGCCATCGCCGGCCATGTGGTGGACGTGCGCTCCCTGCTGGCGGAGCGTTCGGCAACAGCCCCCACTGACCCCAAGCCGCCACTGACATCAAGCCGCCGCTGAACCCCACCCGTCCTGAGCCCCACCCCTCCCTGAGCCCCGCCCTGCCGTGAGCACCCTGCCTCTCCCCGCTGGACCCATCACCGCCCACCGCGGTCGCGGCCTGCCCCTGGTGGGGGCTGACATCGACACCGACCGGATCATCCCGGCCCGATATCTCAAGTGCGTCACCTTCGACGACCTGGCCACGGGGGTGTTCGCCGACGACCGCAGCGAACGGGCCGGCGACCACCCCTTCGATCGGGGGGAACACCAGGGAGCCTCGGTGCTGGTGGTGAACCGCAACTTCGGCTGCGGGTCCAGCCGCGAGCACGCCCCCCAGGCCCTGATGCGCTGGGGGATCCGGGCCCTGGTGGGCGAGAGCTTCGCCGAGATCTTCTTCGGCAACTGTCTGGCCCTCGGCCTGCCCTGCCTCACGGCCGA
>JAWOBH010000145.1:0-3318 GCA_046498125.1 Prochlorococcaceae cyanobacterium
CAAACCCGGTGATCAACCCCGCCTCCATTAGCCCTTTGCCGCGCACATCGGCTGTCACCGGAGTGGTGGCAACACTCTCTTTCCTGTTTCCTGGCAGTCACCGCAGCAGAGTCAGATGCGGCAGTAGCGCCCTGGCCATCGCGGCAGTGTGCACGGCTGCCTGTTCCCTGCACGGGTTATCTGGAGTTGACCTTCTGCTCAGGCCAGCACCTCCAGTTGCAGGAGCCTGGCCGCCTGGTTGAGGCGCCTGTCGAAACAGGCGAAGGTGAGCGGCAGGGAGAACTGCTCTTGCAAATTGTGAGCTGTGGCCAGCTGAACACTGTCGTACCCTTTCAGGGCGAAGGCCTCGGCATAGACCCCGGCCTCTTCGACGAGCGGCTGGGTGACATCGGCGATCGCAAAGTTGCGCCATGTCTGCACAAAAGCGGACTTGGCCTTGGCAAGCGCTGACTGGTTGGCACCTTTGACGCGACTGCGCTGGGACAAGGCGGCCATTGACTCAGCCCAGGTGATGCGGCAGACAGCAATGCCGTCAAAGTGGTCGCGCGCCCTGACCATGCTGTCGCTGCCCTCTTCGTCGACAAACAGCTTGAGCAAGGCCGAGGTATCGCAGTAGAGAGGTATCGCAGTAGAGAAGCACTGGACCTAGTGTCCCGTCCCGGAGATATGCGAGCAAAGTCGCTGGAGCTTCTCGAGGATTGAATCCGCCGTGGCGGTCCAGTTGAACGGTGCCTTGGTCTTGTTGTAGGCGGCCACGAATTGCTCGATCTTGGCGATCAGCTCCTTGACGCTGGAGAAGCTGCCGCGCCGGATGGCCCGCTGGGTGATGATCCCGAACCAGCGCTCCACTTGATTCAGCCAGGAGGCGTAGGTGGGCGTGTAGTGGACGTGGAAGCGGGGCCGCTGCGCCAGCCAGGCACGGACCTTGGCGTGCTTGTGGGTGCAGTAGTTGTCCACGATCAGATGGACGTCCAGGTCCTCCGGCACTGATTTCTCGATCTGGCGGAGGAAACCCAGGAACTCCTGGTGCCGGTGTCGCGGCCTGCACTGGGTGAACACCTCCCCGGTGGCCACGTCGAGGGCGGCGAACAGGGTGGTGGTGCCGTGGCGGATGTAGTCGTGGGTGACGCCTTCCACGTAACCCAGGCCCATGGGCAGCAGCGGCTGAGTCCTGTCGAGAGCCTGGATCTGCGTCTTCTCATCGACGCAGAGGACCATCGCCTTGTCCGGTGGGTTCAGGTAGAGACCGACGATGTCGCGGACCTTCTCCACAAAGAACGGGTCGGTGGAGAGCTTGAAATGCTTCTGCCTGTGGGGCTGCACTGAGAAGGTCTGCAACCAGCGGTGAACCGTGGTCTTGGAAATTCCGGTTGCGGCGGCCAGAGAGCGGGCACTCCACTGGGTACTGCCATCGGCGGGCTTGGCCTGCAGGGCCCGGTTGATCACCTCAGCCACCGTGTCGTCCTCGTAGGTGCGCGGACGACCGGGGCGCAGCTCGTCGTGCAGGCCCTCCAGACCCAGCTCCCGATATCGCTTGCGCCACTTGCCGACGGTCATGCCCGTCAGGCCCATGCGCTTGGCGATCGCTGTGTTGGTTTCCCCAGCACCGCAGGCCAGCACGATCTGGGCGCGCCGGACGATCGAATGGGGTAGCGATCGGGAATTGGCGAGGGCCTGCAACTGCTGAACCTCGTCCTCACTGAGGACCAGCGGGGGCATCGGACGACCAAGCGCCACGGAGCACCTCGGGGGACACTCCTGATTCTAGCTGTTATTTCCGGGACGGGACACTAGATAGTCGAGATAGATGTGGTCGATGCGCCAGCACCCGACCGACGCCAGGCGCCTTAACTGTGAGATGCGCATGTCGACATGCCCGCATAGAGAGTCTGTTTGTGTCCTCGTTCGCTCACGCGTAGTCGCATTCGATCGCGTTGGCCATTGCGGAAACCCTTTATGCAGAGACAGCTCATGCCTCCTCCACAGCCCGCATGCCCGATGGTTCCGCAAGGAATCGCTGACAGCCTGTGATGGCTTCCTCCCATACAAGCCTCTTCGTCTTCTGTTGTCCTCCGCATCCAGCCGCCTTCTCGAGCAGCGAAGGCACGGGCCTTCGGCTCTCCCTACCCAGGCATGGGCAACAACCGAACCCCATCTGATGTGTCAGGAGAACGGTTCTCTCTCAGCGGTGCGAGCCTCTGGGCGGAATCAGTCTTCACTTGGAGCGCCAATCTCACCCACCAGCCCCATACAACCGCCACACCCCCAGCAAGCTCTCCATCGCCTCCGGCAGCGACACCTCGTTGCCCAGAGATTTTTTTCGTGCCACCAACGCTGAGTGGTTTCAATCTCCACATCCAGGGCATGCAGGCCGTATTTACAATCAATCCCACCGCTTAAGAACAAGGCCGGTGCAGCCCGATCCCATGCCGGCAACCGTCAGCGCCGCCGTGCCCGCAGCCATCCCCGTGGTGGAAACCTTCCATTCGCTCCAGGGGGAGGGACTGCACGCCGGCCGCAGCGCCTTCTTTCTGCGCCTGGCGGGCTGCAGCGTGGGCTGCCCCTGGTGCGACACCAAGCACTCCTGGCCCCGCGACGCCCACCCCGAGCGCCCGCTGAGTGAGCTGGCCGCCGCGGCCCGCGCCGACGCCGGCGCCGCCTTCGTGGTGGTGACCGGTGGCGAACCGCTGCACCACAACCTCGATGCCCTCTGCGCGGCCCTCGCCGCTGCCGGCCTGCCGCTGCACCTGGAAACCAGCGGCGTGGACCCGCTCAGCGGCCGCTTCGACTGGATCACACTCTCGCCCAAGCGCCACCGGCCGCCGAGGCCCGAGCTGCTGGGTGCCTGCCATGAACTCAAGCCGGTGGTGCACGAGCCGGCCGATCTCGCCTTCGCCGAAGCCATGGCCGCCGCCGCCGCCGAGGCCGGCAACCACCCCGTGCTGCTGCTGCAGCCCGGCTGGGACAGCGAGCCCGGCCAGGAGCTGGCGATCGCCCACGTGCGCCGCCATCCCCACTGGCGACTGAGCCTGCAGAGCCACAAGTGGCTGGGGCTGCGCTGAGCGCCATGGACCCCTCCAGTCGTCCCACCACCATCGCCCTGCTCTCCGGCGGTCTCGATTCGGCCACCGCCGCCGCCCTGGCGATCGAGGCGGGCTGGCGGGTGATCGGCCTCTCCTTCGACTACGGCCAGCGCCACCGCCGCGAACTGCTGGCCGCCGCCACCGTGGCGGACGCGCTGGGGCTGGTCGAGCACCACACCATCGCCGTGAACCTGGCCAGCTGGAGGGGGTCGGCGCTCACCGATCCCGCTGTGGC
>JAWOBH010000168.1:0-3255 GCA_046498125.1 Prochlorococcaceae cyanobacterium
GCGCTCGCTGCCGTCGCGCTGGCGGCGCCCCAGGGTGCGCGTCCTGATGCGCACCCTTCCGCTCGTGGCCCTCGGGATCGGCCTGGGCGGCGCTCCGGCGGCCCAGGCCCTGGTGCCCTACGTCCACCTGCCCCAGCGCCCGGCGCTGGAGGCCACGGGTCTGGGCATCGCCCAGGCCGCGGCGCGGCTGCTGCAGCTGGGCCAGGCGGAGGATGCGGCCCGGCTGGCGGCGCTGACGGTGCAGCTGCTGCCGGCCGATCCCCGCGGCTGGGTGCTGCTGGCGGAGTCCCAGCTGCGCAGCAACCAGACCGAAGCCGCCGGGGTGTCCCTGTCCCGGGCCAGGGACCTCGATCCAGACAACGCCGGCATCTGGTTCGCCCAGGGCTCCCTGGCCCTGCGCGACGGCCGTCCCGACGAGGGCCTCGAGCTGCTTCGCCAGGGGCTGCGCCGTGACCCCCGCAACGCCAACGCCTATTTCGATCTAGGCAATGCCCACATCCTGCTGAACCAGCCCCGCCAGGCGCTGGAGGCGTTCAAGCGAGCCGCCGAGCTGCGGCGCGACTTCTGGGAGGCGATCAACAACCAGGCCCTGGTGCTCTATGAGCTGGACCAGGTGGACCAGGCGATCGCACACTGGCGCCGGGTGCTGGAGATCCAGCCGGAGGCCGCCGAACCCAACCTGGCCCTGGCCGCCGCCATGTTCGAGCGCGGCCCCGAGGGGCGCCACGAGGCCCTGGAGCGGGCCAGCAAGGCGCTCGCCTCCGAACCTGACTACGTTCTCGCCAGCCACCAGGAGGAGCAGCTCTGGGGCGTGAAGCTGCGCGACACCACCCAGCGCCTGCTGCAGCTGGAGGAGCTCAGCGCCGATGTGGAGCGGGCCGAGGCCAACGCCAGCCCCTGAGGCTGGCCAGCGGCCGGGAGGGCCGGGAGGCATCGGTAGGCTGATCGCCTCAGTTCGCCCTCACACCGCAACACCGGATGGCCGAGGCGCGACCAGGAGACCGACCCGACGACCCCCGGATTCAGCCGATCGCCCTGCATCAGGAGATGCAGCGCTCCTACCTCGAATACGCCATGAGCGTGATCGTGGGACGGGCCCTGCCGGATGTGCGCGATGGACTCAAGCCGGTGCAGCGGCGCATCCTGTTCGCCATGCACGAGCTGGGGCTCACCCCGGACCGGCCCTACCGCAAATGCGCCCGCGTGGTGGGCGACGTGCTCGGCAAATACCACCCCCATGGCGACCAGGCCGTTTACGACGCCCTGGTGCGGCTGGTGCAGACCTTCGCCAGCCGCCACCCCCTGCTCGATGGCCATGGCAACTTCGGCTCGGTGGACGACGACCCGCCGGCCGCCATGCGCTACACCGAAACGCGCCTGGCACCGATCGCCAACCAGGCCCTGCTGGATGAGATCGGCGACGACACGGTTGATTTCGCACCCAACTTCGACGGCTCCCAGCAGGAGCCCACGGTGCTGCCGGCCCAGCTGCCCTTCCTGCTGCTGAACGGCTGCAGCGGCATCGCCGTGGGCATGGCCACCAGCATCCCGCCCCACAACCTCGGCGAGATCGTCGATGCCCTGATCGCCCTGGTGCGCAACCCGGAGCTGGGCGACGAGAAGCTGCTGCAGCTGGTGCCCGGACCCGACTTCCCCACCGGCGGCGAGGTGCTCACCGGCAGCGGCGTGCGCGACACCTACCTGGCCGGCCGCGGCAGCATCCCGATGCGGGGCGTGGCCCACATCGAGGAGGTGCAGCCCGGCAAGGGGCGCCACCGACGCGGCGCCGTGGTGGTGACCGAGCTTCCCTACCAGCTCAGCAAGGCGGGCTGGATCGAGAAGCTGGCGGAGCTGGTGAACGAGGGACGCCTCGGCGGCATCGCCGACATCCGGGACGAGAGTGACCGGGACGGCATGCGCGTGGTGGTGGAGTTGCGCCGTGATGCCGACCCCCAGCAGGTGCTGGCCGATCTGCAGCGGCGTACGGCCCTGCAGAGCAACTTCGGCGCCATCCTGCTGGCGCTGGTGGACGGCCAGCCCGTGCAGCTCAGCCTGCGGCAGCTGCTGCAGCGGTTCCTGGAATACCGGGAGCACACCCTGATCCGCCGCACCCGCCATGCCCTGCGCAAGTGCGAGGACCGGCTGGAGGTGGTGGAGGGACTGATCCGGGCGCTCAACGACCTGCGCCGGGTGATCGAGATGATCCAGGAGGCCCGTGATGCCGCCAGCGCCCGGGCCAGCCTGCAGGTGCATCTGGACCTGAGCGAACGGCAGGCCGATGCCGTGCTGGCCATGCCCCTGCGGCGCCTCACCGCCCTGGAGCAGGACAGCCTGCGGCAGGAAGCCGAGGAACTGGGCCTGGAACGCACCCGGCTGCGCCACCTTCTCGACGACCGCGGCACCCTGCTGGACACCCTGGTGGCCGAGTTCAGGGCGCTGAAGAAGCGCTATACAACCCCCAGGCGCACCCGACTGGTGGAGGGCGGGGATGAGCTCACGGCCCAGCGCACGGCCGCCCAGCGCCCCAACACCGAACTGCAGCGCCGTCAGGCCCTGGGCGCCCTGGCCGGCGATGCCCGGCTGCTGATCCAGGCCGATGGCGCCGTGAAGATCGTGGCTCCCCAGACCCTCGGACGCCTGCACCTGGAGGAGGCAGCCGAAGCGGGCGAGCACCCCTCCCCGGCCCAGCTGATCCTGCCGGTGCAGCGCGAGCCCCAGGTGCTGGCCTTCACGGCCGATGGCCGGGTGGGCCTGCTGCGCTGGGAATTCGCCGGCCAGCAGCCGGGCACCCTGGAGCGCTTCCTGCCCGACAGCCTCGGCGGCAGCCCAGTGGTGCAGCTGCTGGTGCTGCCCGCCGCCAGCGGCGACGCAGCGGGCAAGGAGGCCGACCAGCCCGTCACCAGCCTGGGCCTGCTGAGCAGCGACGGCCGCTGCAAACGGCTGCCGCTGGAGCTGTTCCGGGAGCTCTCCGGCCGGGCCGCCACGGTGCTGAAGCTCAAGGAAGGGGTGCGGCTCAGCCGCGTGCTGCCCTGCCGCGAGGGGGGCGAGCTGGTGGTGGCCAGCAGCACCGGCCCCTGCGCACTGCGACCCATCAGCGGCAGATTGGCCTCGTTCACCGTCAGGCGCAGCAGGCGGCCGGTGCTGCTGGCCACCACCAGCTCGCCCCCCTCGCGGCAGGGCAGCACGCGGCTGAGCCGCACCCCTTCCTTGAGCTTCAGCACCGTGGCGGCCCGGCCGGAGAGCTCCCGGAACAGC
>JAWOBH010000216.1:0-4476 GCA_046498125.1 Prochlorococcaceae cyanobacterium
GAACTGGAAGACAGTTACTTCGGCGCACGCGCTCGGCCGCGAAGCGCCTGGCGACCTACCTGCAGCACGTAGCGGCTGACCCCGAGGGCCCACGCAGGCGAGGAAAGCCCCTGACAGGGGGCTTGAGCGGGCTATGGCGTTACCGCGTGGGTGACTACCGGGTGATTTGCGAGCTCATCGACCTCGACGCCTTCAAGCGCGAGGGCCCGCCTTGATCTGGCGCGGCCCTTGCCTCCAACTCGGGATGGAAGCGCTGAACCGTGATGGCAGACCCGGGCCTTGGCCAACCATGGCGCGGGCGTGGTGCTCCCCGAACCGATCCGCCAGCATCGCCCCCAGCCCTGCCCTGCACCGATGAGCGCCCCCACCTGGAGCCACGGCTACTTCACGCAGGACGTGTACACGGCCGGGTTCTTTCGCGAGACGGCGCCCAGCTGGCTGGATTGTGCGGCGCTGCTGCAGGGAGCCGCGCCGCCGCGGCAGCGGGAGGGTGAGCCGTTCCGCTATCTGGATCTGGGCTGCGGCATGGGCTTCCACATCGCCCTGCTGGCGGCGCTCTATCCGGAGGGGCAGTTCGTGGGGGTGGATTTCCATCCCCAGCACATCGCCCACGGCCGCGGCCTGGCGCGGCGGCTGGGCCTCACCAACCTGCAGCTGCTCGAGGCCGACCTGCTCGATCTGCAGCGCGATCCCGCCGCCCGCCGCGCGCTGCTGGGGGCCGAGCCCTTCGGCTATGTGGTGAGCCACGGCGTGGCCACCTGGGTGGTGGAGCCGGTGCAGCAGGCGCTGCTGGCGGTGGCCTCCGCCTCGCTCGGCCCCGCGGCGCTCTTCTACTGCTCCTACAACACCCACCCCGGCTGGCTGAGCCGCACGTCGCTGCATGAGCTGATCAGCCTGCAGCGCCAGCGCTCCGATCCGGCCGATCCCCAGGCGCCGATCCGCTGGGCGATCGCCACCCAGCGCGCCCTGCTCGGGGATGCCAAGGCGCCGAACACGCCCTTCGGGCGCTCGTTTCCCGGCATGGCCGGCCTGCTCGATCAGCACGAGCGGGAGGATCCGCGCTACGTGAGCCAGGAATACGCCAACGACGGCTGGCAGCCGCTCTACGTGGCCGAGATGCACGAGCGCTGCGCCGCTCACAAGCTCAGCCCGCTCTCCACCGCCACCCTCACCGAGCTGTTCCCCGGCCTGCTGCCGGCCGAGCTGCGCCAGCTGCTGGAGAGCGAACCCAACCCCACCGTGCGCGCCACGTTGATCGACATCGCCGTGAACCAGTCGTTCCGCCGCGATGTGTTCTGCCGCGGCGCCCAGCGGCTCACGCCCGCCGAGCGGCTGGGCCGGCTCGGCGCCCTGCGCTTTCGCCTGCAGCTGCCGCGGCCGCTGAAGAGCTATGCGTTCAACACCAGCTACGGCACCGTGCGCGGCGACACCGACGTGTACCGCCGCGCCGAGCAGTCCCTGGCCGCGGCCCACGGCCCCCTGGAGCTGGCCGCCTGGGCGGAGGCCGCCGGCATCGAGCCAGCGGAGCTGGCCCAGCTGGCGGCCTTCCTGCTCACCTGGAACCGCGTCGGCCTCGACCGCGGCGAGGCCGGCGAGGCGGCCCTGGCCGGCGTGCAGGCCGCCAACCAGCGGATCGGCGAACTGCGCGAAGCCGGCGCCCCCTACACCTGGCTGGGCGCGCCGCGCATCGGCAACGGCGTGTGGATCAGCCTCAGCGAACAGCTGCTCGCCCAGGGCCTGGCCGCCGGCCTCTCCGGCGACCTGCTCGCCAGCCTGGTGCGCGGCAGCCTGCTCGGCGCCGGCGCCGTGATCCCCGGCAAGAAGGGCGAACCCCTCACCCAGGAGGCCGCCCAGCTCAAGGCCCTCCAGCAGCAGGCCGCCCAGCTCGAGCAGCAGGGCCTGGGCTGGCTGCAGAGCCTGGGGGTGCTGGGGGGCGAACCAGGCTGACGCCCCGCCAGGCATCTGACGCCACCAGATTGGATCCATACAGCTGACGCCGCCGATCGCTGGCTGCCATGGCCAAGACCCTCACCCTCAAGAACCTGCGCGAGGCCGGCCTCGGTGCTCACCCGCTGACGGTGCAGCAGCGGCTTGCCGAGATCAGAGCTCTGCGCGATCGCCTCGGGCCCCACAGCGTTGATCCGGCTGACATCGACGCCGTCAAGCGCGAGGGCCGGCCTTGATCTGGCGCGGCCCTTGCCAAGGCCCACGCCCTGAGGCTGGGATCAGCCTGGTAGCAAGAGCTCGACCCCCGCAGACGCCGAGAACCGCCGGTCGAAGCTGAGCACCGGCAACGCACCGGCGCTGCTGGCGCGGGCCTGGTCGTAGCCCCGCAGCACCCAGGCCACTTCGGCAAGCACCACGTCGGGGAGATACACGCCGCCGCCGGCGATGGCATCGAGGAAGGCCCGCTCGGCGAGCGGTGTCTGCTGCGGATCGTCGCCGATCAGCAGCCGCACCACCACGTTGGTGTCAAGAGTCAGCACGGCCGGCGGCGGCGGCGATCGCGCGATCCATGTCCTCAACGCTCATCACCCGCTCCACCTGAGGCCGGTGGCGGAACAGGTCCTTCGGTTCGTACTTCGAGGGCACGAGCACCAGACGGCCATGCCGATCGATCGAGGCCTGCAACTTGGCTCCAGGGGCCGGGCCGAGGGCGTCGCGCAATTGCCGAGGGATCCTCAGCTGGCCTCTGGATGTGAGGGTCACTGTGGCCATTCCAGCAGTGTAAGGCGGATCGCCTTACCAGGCCGCGGCGCTGGCATCAAAGACCTGGGATCAGGCCCGTTGCGCATCCTTGAGCTCGCCGACGACTGTGCCGTGCCGTTGGTGCTTCTGGCCCATGCAGCTCGCCCGACTCCATGGCATCGAGGAGGTCACGCTCCTCGTGGAGGTAAGCGCGGGTGGCTTTTCGGCTGGGGATGATCGGCTTGAGAAACAGATGGTCGTCGGCTTCGACGTAGGGAACCAGATGCACATAGTCATTCACCTCGACGACGAGGAGGATCGGTGCTGCAGCAAGCGCCACCGCGGCAGTGATCTGCCCGATGAGCTCTGGCGGCGGCATCGGGATGAAGGCTGGCTGTTCCAGCCCGTTTGGTCAGGGCAGGCTGAATGCCGATGACAGGCCCAGGCTCCGGAAGCGGAGGGCTTGAGCTCCATTGGCAGCGACCTCCGGGCAGCCCCACGCCCTCAGGCCCCATCCCGCAGCGCGGCTTCCAGCGACTGCAGCACCGCCTCCTTGCCATAGCGCTGCTCCACCAGATGCCGGGCGGCGTGGCCTTTCTCCTGCCTCAGGGCTGCGTTCTGCACCAACGTCTTGATGGCGGCGGCGAACCCGGCCGGATCCTCCGGCTCCACCCGCAGGCCCGCCAGCGCCGCTGCGCCAGCAGCACCGGCAGGCTTCTGAGGGCAAAGCTGGCCAGGTGCAGCAGCCGCGTGAGCCCGCTGGGCCGCCGCGGCACCCACAGGGGGCAGCGCCACACCGCCACGCCCTGCAGCTGCTCCCGCCGGTAGCGGTTGCCCCGCGCCCGCCACTCAGGGAAGTAAGGCGGTGCCGTGATCACGCGCACCGCATGGCCCCGCGCTGCCAGCCAGGCCGCCATTTCGCCGCTGTATTTGCCGATGCCCACCGGCTCTGGGGCGTAGTTCAGCCCATAGAGCAACACCTTCAACGCTCTCTCCTGCCCACAAGGTGCCCTACCTTGCCTGATGTTCCCCTGCGTCCTGCACCGCAGCCGCCGCCAGGGCCGTGTGGCGCTGGCTGATGATCTGGCCGCCGTGCAGCTCGCGGCTGAGCTCGAGGCTGAGCAGGCCGGGGGCGCTGCCGCTCACCGTGAAGCCACTGGCGCCGGGCAGGGCATCGATCAGCACCCGCGACACGGCTTCGCCCGCGCTCCACTCACCATCGAGGCCATAGGCCGGACCGCAGCGCATCAGCACCTCCCCACGCCAGATCGTCGAAGGCGCCGGGCCGGCGGCGTAGGTGACGGTGCGCAGGGCACCGGATCGGTCGCGGCCGCTGAGCTGGAGCCTGGGGGTGCGGCCGCTGGTGCCGCACCCACCGCTGATCTCCGTGTTCACGCGCACGCTCTCGGCCCGCTGCAGCTCGCCCCGCACCAGCTCCAGGGCCCGCTCGCCCGCCTGGTGCTCCCGCAGCCAGCGCCCCAGCCGGTCCACTTGCCGCAGGTCGCCCACCAGCAGCTGCAGCAGCGCAGTGGTCACCAGGCCCGAGAGCAGCAGGGTGATCAGCAGCCCCGGCAGCAGGCCGATCCGCATGTTGACCACGACACCGCCCACCGGGATCCCAAACTCTTCGAACCAATTGACGAATCGTCTTATCACCGCGATCGGCAGCGCCTCCGGCAGAGTGATGAAGAAGAAAGCCGTCTTCTCCATCACTCTGCCGGAGGCGCTGCCGATCGCGGTGATAAGACGATTCGTCAATTGGTTCGAAGAGTTTGGGATCCCGATGGG
>JAWOBH010000054.1:0-3315 GCA_046498125.1 Prochlorococcaceae cyanobacterium
GAGAGGGTCTTGAGGTCGTAGAGCACCCGCACTTCCCGGCCCCGCTGCTCACTCAGGGCCGGCGACACGTAGGCCCCGTCAAACGCCCCGGCGACATTGCGGACCAGACAGCAGGTGAGCCGCTCGCTGGCGATCACAGCCGCCTCCTCCCAGAGCGGCAGCTGCAGCAGCGGCAGGATCCAGTCGCGGTAGCGCTGATGACCAGGCAGCTCCTCGGCCGCCAGCAGGGCCCGCGCAGGGCTGTCGCCGCTGCGGAAGCGGACCTGGCTGTAGCACTCCAGCGCCGCATGCACCGCGGTGCCCCGCGGCTCCCACACCGGCCTGCTGGCGGCGATCGCCCGGCGGGCATCGTCGCTGAGCCCATGGGCCAGCACCCCGGTGATCGACACCCGGAACAGGTGCTCGCCCAGCCAGTAGCGGTGGGCCGGCTCCTCCCGCCACAGGCCGGGGATCGGCTCGAGCCAGGCGGTGGTGCTCAGCATCGGCGTTTCGGTTGCAACGGTGTGGTGACGGTCGGCGTCACCACCTGATCCCCCGGCCGGAGCGGGTTCTGGGAGGCCCTGTAACGGTGTAACCATCTGTAGATGAATAGAAGCTTTAGCAAGCAGCAGGAGAGATCAACGAAGAGGTGAGGTTCTGTTGATCTCTGTAAGGGGGGCTATGCCCCGCAGCTGGCGTTACGACGTGACAGATCCCAAGAACCCTTGTGCTGCAGTGGATCTCCGCGTCACGGATTCCGTTCTGCCCGTCAACGGCGTGACGCCCAACGCGTCACAGGGAGTCCAGGGGGATGGCAACGGCGCGGGTGACCATCCCGGCCCCGCGGAAGCGCACGGGGCCTGAGCGCACCGCTCCCGGCAGGCGGGAGAGCACCACCGGCCAGCTGCTGGCCCAGGGGGTGTCGCCGAGGATCTGCTCGATCGCCTTGGCGGTGTTGCTGACCAGCAGGCGGTCGGGCTCGGCGCGAAGGCCTTGGCGGGCGAGGGTCTGATCGGCGAGGGAGGGGCTGATCTCGATGCAGCTGTCGCGGCTGGCGGCCAGATCCACCAGCTCGCCGATCGTGCGGGTCAGGGGCCGGTCGCTGGTCTCCACCCGCACGGGCCGCTGCAGGATCGTCTGCAGGCAACGCACCTCATCGGTGGTCTCGGTGCTCTGGGTGTAGGTGTCCCAGTCATGGGCAGCGAGGCAGAGCTCGGCCTCGGCCTCCGTTGGCGCGACATCGCTGTGCAGCGACCAGGCGCCGGCCAGCAGGGTGCCGTACTGATCGCCGAGCCGCTGGGAGTCGAAGTGCCGTGCTGCAGCCCTGGTGAAGACAGCGGCCGCCTGGCGGATCATCGGGATCAGGGCGACGGTGCGGGCGATCAGGCGCCTGGCCAGCTCGGGGCTGATGTGGCGCTCGAGATCGCGGTCCAGGGCACCCCAATGGGCCTCCCGCTCCTGCTTGGGGATGTCGCTTGGGCTGCGCAGGGTGAGCTGCGCGAAGCGGCTCTTGTCGGCCCCCTGCTTGAGGGCGGTGGCGATCGAGCTGAGCAGGAACATCGAGCGCACCCGATAGCGGCTCACCTCGCCGCTGGGTGAGCCCTTGAGCATCGCGGCACTGCTCTCGCTGCTGGCGACACGGGCCAGCGAGAGGATCGCCTGCATGCGCTGCTGATCGCCCTTCTCGTTGCTCTCCGCCTCATCGAAGACCACCGGCACGGCATCGGAGCAGATGGTCTGCCGCAGGCCCGCTTCCGTGGTCGCGCCGCTCACCACTAGAGCGAGGTCCCCGAGCAGCGGCACCACGAAGCGATCGAGGATGGCGCTCTTGCCCGTTCCCGCCCCGGCCGTGAGCCACAGGTGGGGCCGCCAGCGCAGGGCGCCGCAGATCGGGCCCAGCACCACCCAGCCCACCAGCAGGGTGGCGGAGGCCGGCACCTCCCAGCGGAAGCGGTTGGCGATGCTCACGATCACAGCCGCCTCCTCCACCGTGAGGGGCGCCACGCCGCCCGGCCCCTCGAGGCGCTTGAGGCGTTGGTAGATGTGCCGGGAGGGGAAGGGTTCGGTGATCGGGTGCTCGCCGTCCGGGGTGATCAGCCGGTCGCCGAGGTGCAGAACGGTGCGGCCGTTGTCCCACCAGGCGCCGCGACCGCGGATGCGTTCCGGGGCGAACATGCCGGTGGCGGCGGAGCGCTCGTGCAGATCGCTGGCCGCCGCCGCCCAGTTCACGCCGGTGCGGCTGGGGTAGAGGGTCTCCCAGTAGCGCAGCGGCGCCAGGGCGACCAACTGTGTGGCGGTGTGGGAGGAGCGGCCCAGCCGCAGGATCTGCCCGGTGCTGCTGGGTTGGTAGTAGTTCGCCTCGCTGTCATACCCCAGGCACAGGAAGGGGGCTGCCGCGAGTCCCGCTGCAGCGGTGCTGTCGCCATCGGGTTGCCTCTCGCCCCCGTGCGCAGGGCCACGGGCCCCTGAACGCTCAGCCGCCGGCCAGGGCCGCACCCATTCCTGCAACCGCTCGGCGGCCTGCTCGGGGCTCCAGTCCGCATCGGCCAGATCCCAGCCCTGCGGCAGCTCCGCCGGTGGCTCCACCAGCTGCAGGGAGCAGTTCTGCCGGGCGAGGAGGGCCGCGATCCGCGCCATGGCCTGGCGGCCCGGGGGGTCGGCATCGGGCCAGAGCGTCAACGCCCGCCCCTGCAACGGCGTCCAGTCGGCCTTGGCGATCGCGTTGGTGCCGTTGGCCCAGCTGATCACCACGTGCTCAGGAAAGAGCCGTCCGGCGGCATCGGCGGTGGCCTCTCCCTCCACCACCAGCACCGGGACCTGCGGTCGTGCCGCCAGCTGGGCCAGGCCATAGAGGGGCCTGGGCGCCGGCCATTCGCAGTGGAAGCCGTCCTGGCGGCTGGGCCGGTGCCAGCGCCCATCCAGCCAGACCCGATGCAGAAAGGCCTTGCGGCCGCTGCGACCACGGCAGAGCCGCTGAATCCAGAACAGCTGGGCCCCGCTGGCGTCGCGGTAGCACCACTGGGCCACCGCGCCCTGCTCCAACACCGGCGGGGGCGCATCGGCCGGGGGCGTCTCCGGCTGGCGCCAGGGCCTGCTCGGGTGCCCCGGCAGCGCCAATGGTGCCGGCGCACTCGCTGAAGGCCGCACGGACCCGTTCGGCGATGGCGACGGCTGAGGCCGGTGACGACCGGCGGCCCGGGCCGGGAGATCGAGGTGGCGCTCCAGTTCCCGGCAGGCCTGGCGGAACGTCCAGTTGCGCGAGCGCATCAGCAGGTCGATCCCCGAGCCGCCGCCGCCCATGCGGTCCTTGCCGCCGCACTGGTTGCAGAACCACGA
>JAWOBH010000299.1:0-30174 GCA_046498125.1 Prochlorococcaceae cyanobacterium
AGAGGTTGCGCACGTAGACGTTCAGCCGGCGCAGGGCGAACAGCAGCACGCCGCCGAGCAGCAGCGCCATCACGCCGAAACGCCAGGCCACAGCGAAGGCGGCGGCGACGTAGACCATTGCCATGGCCAGCCGGGTGCCCAGCTGAATCATGCCCCGGTGATCGAGGCGATCCGGGTGGCCCCACTGCCCCCCGGCGACGACCGAGGGGTGGACATCGAGCTGGTGCCGCCGGCAGCGTTCCAGGCTCAGATCCACGGGCTCCTCGCCAGGGGCCGCTGCCGGCGGCACCAGCTCGATGGCCACTCCTCTGTCGTCGCCGCGGGGCAGTGGGGCCACCCGGATCGCCTCGATCACCGGGGCCGGGCGCCGATCCAGGGCCGCCGCCAGACGCAGCAGCAGGGCCATGGTGCTCACGCTGCGCCGCTGCTCGCGGCTGTCGATCAACAGCCACGACTCGTGGCGCTTCTTGGGCAGGCTGCGCCGGTGGTAGCGGGCAATGGCAGCCACCATCAGATGCTCGGCCTGGGAGTAGCCGAGCAGCTCGCCGTGGCGGATCAGATACCAGGTGTGCTTGTGGTAAGCCGAGATGTTGATGCACTTGCCGGCGGTGTGCAGCTGGGCGGCCGCCCAGAGCAGCTGTCGGCCCGGGCCGTCATCGTCATGGAGCAGGCCTCGGCTCTGGTCATAGAGGCTGAGGGCGTGGCCGGCTACCCGGTCGGCACGGCTGAGGTCAACGCTGAAGTTGCGGGCCAGATGCAGCACCGTGCGCTCCCGGATCGTGCTCTGAAACGAGAACCGGTCGCCCAGGATGCCGTTGCGCAGCATCCAGTCCACGATCAGGCCTTCGCGCAGAGCCCGATCGCACACCACCAGATCCCTGGCCCCGAGCATCGCCATGGCCGTCTGCAGGATCAGGGCGCCGGGCACGATGATCTCGGCCCGGCGTTCGTTGATGGCCGGCAGGTCGCGGCGCTGCTCAAGGGACATCGCCAGCAGTCGCGCCACCAGCTGGTCCACCCGCTCGCGGCTGAGCCGGTAGCCCTGCAGCTTGACGGTGGGGCCTTCGTCGTCTGCTGCCGCCAGGGCCGCCAGGGCCATGGCGGTGCCGCTGGTTCCCACCAGCTGGGGTGCCTCGCCGGGGCGCAGGGCCCGGCGCAGCTCGGCCACCGCCGGATCCAGGGCCCCCTGGATGTAGGCCTGCAGGAAGCCCCTGGCCTGGGGGGGCAGGGGATCCTGCTGGCAGAACTCGCGCTGCAGGCGCACGGCGCCGATGCGCGTGCTGGTGAGGGCGCGGGCATCGGCGCCGTCGGCCAGCACCAGTTCGGTGGAGCCGCCGCCGATGTCGATGATCGTGTGCGGCCGCTCGCCGAAGGCCATGCCCGAGAGCACCCCCAGGTAGATCAGCCGGGCCTCCTCCGGACCGCTGACCAGATCGACCGCCAGACCCAGCTGGTTCTGGATGGCGAGCAGGAAATCCCGGCCATTGGGGGCCTCGCGCACGGCGCTGGTGGCGGCGGTGACGATCTGCTCCACGCCATGGCTCTCGGCCAGCTGGCGGTTGTGGCGGAGGGTGCGGAAGGCCCGCTCGATGGCCGGGGCACTCAGGTCACCGCTGAGCGGGTCCCGCTCCCCCAGGCGGGTGGTGCTCTTCTCCGCCAGCAGCACGGAGAAGGTGGAGAGCTGCACATCCACCTCGGCCACCAGCAGATGGATGGAGTTGGTGCCGATGTCGATGGCGGCGACCCGCCGGTGGGTGGCCGGCCTCGCTTCGGCCGGGGCCGGCGTGGGCGGGGTGGGGGCCTGGACCATGGGGCTGGCGGCTGCCGGCGCGGCGCCACTTTGCCACCACCGCCGCCCCCTAGCCTGCGCCGCAGCGAGAGACAGGCATGGCCGGCTCGGCGATCAGATCGCGATGGCGTGCCTGGCTGGAACTGCTGCGCTGGCACAAACCCAGCGGCCGGCTGATCCTGCTGATCCCGGCCGGCTGGAGTCTCTGGCTGACGCCCGCGACGCCACCACCGGTGTCCCTGGTGGGCTGGATCGTGATCGGTGGCCTGGCGGTGAGTGGGGCGGGGTGCATCGCCAATGACCTCTGGGACCGGCGCATCGATCCCCGGGTGGAACGCACCCGTGGCCGGCCCCTAGCGGCAGGTGAGGTAAGCGTGGCCGAGGCGCTGCTGCTGCTGCTGGTGTGCCTGCTGCTGGCCCTGGCGGTGGTGCTGTGGGGGCTGCCGGCGGCCAGCCGCGGCCTCTGCCTGGTGCTGGCCGTCGCCGCCCTGCCGCCGGTGCTGCTCTACCCCTCGGCCAAGCGCTGGTTCCCCTACCCCCAGCTGGTGCTGGCGCTCTGCTGGGGCTTTGCGGTGCTGATCCCCTGGGCTGCCGCCACCGGCTCCCTGGCGGGGGGCTGGCCACTCACCCTCACCTGGCTGGCCACGGTGCTGTGGACCTTCGGCTTCGACACGGTGTATGCCATGGCGGACCGGAAGGATGACCGCCGCATCGGCGTGCGCAGCAGTGCCCTCAGTCTTGGCCGCAGGGCGCCGCTGGTGGTGACCCTCTGCTACGTGGCCACCGGCCTGGCCCTGGGACTGGCCGCCGGCCTGCGGGGCCTCAGCCCCCTGGGCTGGCTGCTGGGCCTGATCGCGGCCGGGGGGATGGTGCGCGAGGGCTGGGGGCTGCGCAGGCCGGGGCTGGGGGCTGAGGCCTACGGCCGCCACTTCGGCCACCAGGTGCGGCTGGGGGGCCTGCTGCTGCTGGCCCTGGTGCTGGGACGGCTGCCATGAGCAACGTCCCTGCCCCGCGGACGGCAACCGGGCTGGTGTGGCCGCTGGCGCTGCGGGGCGGTGATCGGGTGGCCCCGGTGGCGGCCAGCTCGGCTCTGGTGGATCCCCGGGGGGTGGAGCGGCTCGAGGCCGGCATCGCCCTTCTGGAGAGCTGGGGACTGGAGGTCCAGCGCCAGCCCGTGCACGAGCGCCGCTGGGGCTACCTGGCCGGACGTGATGGCCAGCGCCGTGGCGATCTGGAGGGAGCGGGCCGCAGCGGCGCCGATCTGCTCGCCTGCCTGCGCGGCGGCTGGGGCTCCGCCCGCCTGCTGGAGCGGCCCCTGCCGCTGGCCCCCCGCTGGCTGCTGGGGTTTTCCGATGTCACCTCCCTGCTCTGGGCCCAGCTGGCCCAGGGGCACGGCGGAGCCATCCACGGCCCCCTGCTCACCACCCTGTCGGCCGAACCGGCCTGGAGCCAGGAGAGGCTGCGGGCCCTGTTGTTCGGTGAGGCCCTGCCGGCCCTGAGCGGCGTGGGCTGGGTGGGCGGCGTGGCCGAGGGGCCTCTGCTGGCGGGCAACCTCACCGTGGCCACTCATCTGCTCGGCACACCCCACCTGCCCGATCTGCGCGGCGCCATCCTGGTGCTCGAGGAGGTGGGCGAGGCGCCCTACCGCATCGACCGTCTGCTCACCCACTGGCGCCTGAGCGGCGCCCTGGCCCAGCTGGCCGGCATCGGCCTGGGCCGCTTCAGCGACTGCGACGACCCCGACCCTGATGGTCCCGACGGCGACGGCGACGCCGATGACGCTGAGCCTGGCGCCGGCCCGGCCCGGTTCACTGTGGAGCAGGTGCTGCGGGAGCGCACCGCCGATCTGGGCATCCCCGTGCTGGCCCAGCTGCCGGTGGGCCACGAACGCGGCAACGCCGCCCTGCCCCTGGGGGCCTGGGCTCGGCTCGACGCCGATGGCGGCCGGCTGGATCTGCTGGGCGTCAGCTCCGGGCAGCCAGCACCGCCTCGGCAATGGTGAGGTCAAAGGGGGTGGTGAGCTTGATGTTCGAGGGCGGCGCCTCCAGCACCTGCACCGCCAGCCCCAGCCGCTCGAACAGGGCGGCGTCGTCGGTGACGCTCCAGCCCTGCTCGCGGGCGGTGGCGTGGGCCTGACTCAGCGTCCGCACCGGGAACCCCTGGGGGGTCTGGGCCGCCCATAGCCGGCTGCGGTCTGGGGTGCCGGTGATCGTGCCCGCCCCATCCACCTGCTTGATCGTGTCGGTGACGGGCGCGGCGGCGATCACCGCCCGGCCCGCGGCCACGGCCGCGGCGCAGCGCTCCAGCAGCTCAGGCTCCACCAGGGCGCGGGCGCCGTCGTGGATCAGCACCCCCTCCGCCTCCGCCGGCAGGGCCGCCAGACCCCGCCGCACCGACTCCTGGCGCGTGTCGCCACCGAGGATCCAGCGCACGGGACGGTCCGGAGCGGCGGCAGCCACGATGGCGGCCACCGCCTCGGCATCCACGGCCTGCCCGACGATGCCGATCCAGCGGATCGCCGCGCAGGTCAGGGCTGCCTCGAGGGTCCAGGCCAGCACCGGCCGGCCGGCCACCTCCAGCAGCAACTTGTTGCCGCTGGCCCCCATGCGGCGGCCGCTGCCGGCGGCGGCGATCAGCAGATGCACAAGCGACGACGGGCGCTGGGCCCCAGCGATCGGCATCCATACAATCAGGCCGCCGTGCCCTGCCATCGCCATGCGCGCCCTGTTTCTGATCCCGGGCGAGGGCAGCCTGCAGCTCCAGGCCTTTGCGGCAGTGGCCGCGGTGGCCGAGCGCCTGGGCGCCAGGGTGCAGGTGGTGTGTCCCCCTGCGGCCGTGTCCCTCTGGGCCCTGCATCCCCAGGTGGAGCGCGCCCTGGCCTTCTCCTTCAGCGGGGCCACGCTGGCCGACTGGGCCAACCTGCTGGGCTCGGTGCGCGAGCCCGACTTCCAGCTCTGCATCAACCGCGCCAGGGGACGCCAGGTGGACCTGATGCTGTCGATGAGCCACATCCCCACCCGGGTTGCCAGCGCGGGCTTCTCGGCCACCGACACCGTGCCTGAACCCGCCGATCCCTGGGGGGCCCAGGCCTGGCAGGCCTTTCTGCGGCCGATCGGGGTCGACCTCGATGCCAGTGCCTTCCGTCTCACCCTGCCCGCGGCCGACCTGGAGGCCGCTGCCGCCGAGCTGCCGGCCGGCGATGGCCCGCTGCTGCTGCTGGCCCCCGCCGGCGGCGCGGGCGACTGGCCGGCCCCGCGCTGGCCGGAGCTGCCGGAGCGGATCCGCAGCCGCCTGCCCACCCTGCGCAGCGTGCATGCCGGCGAGGGGTCCATCCGCCAGCTGGCCGCACGCATCGCCGCTGCCGATGTGGTGCTGGCCAGCGACCCGGTGGCCATCGAGCTGGCGCTGCTGCTCGGCATCCCTCTGGTGGCCCTGGGTCGGCGGGCTGACGAACTGCCGCAGCGCGATGGGGTGAAGGGCGTGGGGAGCCCCGGCCGGCTGGAGCAGCTCGATCCGGGCGAGGTGCTCACGGCCCTGGGCCTGGGCTGAGCCGCAACCAGGCCGGCGCCGGGGGCGGCCATACGATCGGCGCCAGCTTCAGTCCCTGCGCCCATGGTCACCGCCACTCCCCTCTCCGGACAGGTCGCCCTGGTGACGGGCGCCAGCCGCGGCATCGGCGCGGCGATCGCCGCCGAGCTCGCCAGTGCCGGTGCCACCGTGGTGGTGAACTACGCCAGCTCGCCCGATGCCGCCCAGGCCGTGGTGAGCGGGATTCAGGCAGCCGGCGGCCAGGCCTGGGCCCACCAGGCCAACGTGGCCGACGAGGAGCAGGTGGACGCCCTGGTGAAGGCGGTGCTGGAGAGGGAGGGGCGCCTCGATGTGCTGGTGAACAACGCCGGCATCACCCGCGACGGCCTGTTGATGCGCATGAAGAGCGCCGACTGGCAGAGCGTGATCGACGTCAACCTCACCGGCGTGTTTCTGTGCACCCGCGCCGTGAGCCGCGCCATGCTCAAGGCCCGCGCCGGCCGGATCATCAACATCACCTCGGTGGTGGGGCTGATGGGCAACCCCGGCCAGGCCAATTACAGCGCCGCCAAGGCCGGCGTGATCGGGCTCACCCGCAGCAGCGCCGCCGAGTTCGCCAGCCGCGGTGTCACGGTGAATGCGGTGGCCCCGGGGTTCATCGAGAGTGAGATGACCGCCGGCCTCGAGCGGGAGCCGATCCTGGCGGCCATTCCCCTGGGTCGCATGGGCCAGCCGGCCGAGGTGGCCGGTGCCGTGCGCTTCCTCGCCGGCGACCCCGCGGCGGCCTACATGACCGGCCAGGTGCTGCAGGTGGACGGCGGCATGGTGATGCGCTGACGGCAGCGACGGCGGCGATCAGCCGTTCACCGGCCGGCCCAGTTCCTCGCGCAACTGTCGGATGCGCTGCAGCAGCCGCAGCCGGCGGCTGCGGGCGGTGAGGGTGAGAAACAGCCGCAGCGGCACATAGATCAACGCCATCACCAATCCCAGGGCGGCGATCAGCACGAACACCATGGCATTGGCGCTGGTGGTGGGATCCAGCACCACGCCGGCGGCGCCATCGCCGCCCGGATCCATGGCGGTCTCAAGGGCCGTCTCGATGGCCGTCTCGAGGGCGGAGTGCAGCAGGTCCTCCATCGTCCCGGTGGCAGTGCCCCAGCAGGTCCGACCCTATCGGGGCCGGAGCGATTCGGCTTTCCCCACCGCTGCCCGGGACCTGCCGTGGGACGCTGGTGCGACCGCAACATTTCCCTTCACCGATGGCCAAGCTGGTCAGCTTTTCCGATGCCTCCCGCGCCGCCCTGGAGCGGGGCGTCAACGCCCTGGCCGACGCCGTGCGGGTGACCATCGGCCCCAAGGGCCGCAACGTGGTGCTGGAGAAGTCCTTCGGTGCTCCCGAGATCGTCAACGACGGGGTGACGATCGCCCGGGAGATCGAACTCGAGGATCCCTTCGAGAACATCGGCGCCAAGCTGATCCAGCAGGTGGCCAGCAAGACCAAGGACACCGCCGGCGACGGCACCACCACCGCAACGATTCTGGCCCAGGCCATGGTTCACGACGGCCTGCGCAACGTGGCCGCCGGTGCCAGTCCGGTGGGATTGCGGCGGGGCATGGAGAAGGCCGCTGCCCAGGTGGTGGAGGGCATCGCCGGACGCGCCAAGGCGGTGGCGGGTGACGCCATCCGTCAGGTGGCCACGGTGAGCGCCGGCAACGACGAGGAGATCGGCCGGATGATCGCCGACGCCATGGACAAGGTGAGCGCCGATGGCGTGATCACGGTGGAGGAGTCCAGCTCCCTGGCCACCGAACTGGAGATCACCGAGGGGATGGCCTTCGACCGGGGCTACATCTCCCCCTACTTCGTCACCGACCAGGAACGGCGTGAGTGCGTGTTCGACAACGCCCTGCTGCTGGTGACCGACCGCAAGATCAGCGCCATCGCCGATCTGGTGCCCGTGCTGGAGGCCGTGAGCCAGACCGGCAAGCCCCTGGTGATCATCGCCGAGGACGTGGATGGGGAGGCCCTAGCCACCCTGGTGGTGAACAAGAACCGCGGCGTGCTGCAGGTGGCCGCGGCGAAGGCCCCGGGCTTCGGTGATCGCCGCAAGGCCAGCCTTCAGGACATCGCCACCCTCACCGGTGCAACGGTGGTGAGCGAGGACCAGGCCATGACCCTGGAGAAGGTGACCCTGGCCGACCTGGGCAGCGCCCGTCGCATCACCCTCACCAAGGACGACACCACCATCGTCGCCAGCGGCGACCATCAGCAGGCGGTGGCCGAGCGGGTGGCCTCGATCAAGCGCGAGCTGGAGCGCACCGACTCCGACTACGACCGCGAAAAGCTGCAGGAGCGGATCGCCAAGCTGGCCGGCGGTGTGGCCGTGATCAAGGTGGGGGCGCCCACGGAAACGGAACTCAAGAACCGCAAGCTGCGCATCGAGGACGCCCTCAATGCCACCCGGGCGGCGGTGGAGGAGGGCATCGTGGCCGGCGGTGGCACCACCCTGCTGGAGCTGGCTGCGGGGCTCGAGGGTCTGGCCGCGTCATGCTCGGGTGACGAGCGCACCGGCGTGGAGATCGTGCGCCTGGCCCTGCAGGCCCCGGTGCGCCAGATCGCCGAGAACGCTGGCGCCAACGGCGCCGTGGTGAGTGCGCAGATCCTGCGCCAGGGCAAGGGATTCAATGCCCTCACCGGCACCTACGACGACCTGGTGGCCGTCGGCGTCATCGACGCCGCCAAGGTCACCCGGCTGGCCCTGCAGGATGCCGTGTCGATCGCCGCCCTGCTGATCACCACCGAGGTCGTGATCGCCGACAAGCCGGAGCCCCCGGCTCCCGCCGGTGGCGGTGACATGGACGGCATGGGGGGAATGGGCGGTATGGGCGGAATGGGTGGCATGGGCATGCCCGGCATGATGTGAACGGGCCTCAGCCCAGGGCCCGCGCGTAGGCCTGCACCTGCAGGTCCACGCCGGTGATCGCCGTGCCCACCACCACCGCATCGGCCCCCGCGGCCAGGGCCCTGGCCGCCTGCTCGGGGCTGGCGATGCCGCCCTCGCAGATCAGGGTCGTGTCCGGCGGTAGCTGCTGGCGAAGGGGCCCGAGCAGATTCCAGGCTGGCGGCCGGCCGGCGGCGGTGGCTTCGGTGTAGCCAAAGAGGGTGGTGCCGACCCACGGGCAGCCCAGCCGTGCCGCCTCCAGACCGTTGGCCACGCTGTCCACATCGGCCATCAGAGGAGCGTTGAGCTCCTGGCGGGCGCGTGTGATCAGCTGCGCCAGGCTCACCCCTGAGGGTCGAGGCCGCTCGGTGGCGTCCACGGCCACCACATCGGCACCGGCGGCCCACACCGCCTTGATCTCCTCCCAGCCCGGAGTGATGTAAACGGCGCTGCCGGGCGTGGCCCGTTTCCACAGACCCACGATCAGGGCATCGGGGCAGCGGCGGCGCACCGCCCCGATGTGCTCCGGACTCTCCAGCCGTACCCCGCTGGCGCCGTTGCGCAGGCTGGCCTCGGCCATGGCGGCGATCACCTCGGGATCCCGCAGCGGGGAGCCTTCCGGCGCCTGGACCGACACGATCAACCCGCGGGGCGGCTGCGGCACCGCCATCAGGTGAGCTTGCGATCGAGCAGGGGTCGGATCAGCAGGAACAGACCCACCGCCAGCGCTGCCAGCACTCCCAGGCAGCTGGCGGCGGTGAGCTGGCCGTAGGGGGCTTCGAGCACCACCGCGCTGAGGGAGAAGTGGCCGGCGTAGGCGGCGCGGATGGGCTCGATGGCAAAGGTGAGCGGGTTGAGGGCCGCCAGCCAGCCCAGCCAGGTGGGCATGAACGAGATCGGGGCCAGGGCTGTGCTGGCGAACAGCAGCGGCAGGTTGGCCACGAAGATCACCGCGATCAGCTCGATGTGACCCGGGAGGGCAAAGGCCAGGCCGAGGCTGAGGGCGGTGACGGCGAACACCAGCAGCAGCAGGGTGACCAGCACCAGCACCAGCCCGCCGCCGCCCGGCCAGCCGTAGCCCAGCAACGCGGCGGTGGCCATGATCGCCAGGCTCTGCACCAGGCTCATCACGGTGATGAACAGCACCGAGGCCAGCACGATCGAGCTGCGCGAGCGCAGGGGGGCCACCAGCAGGCGGTTGAGGAAGCCGAACTCGCGGTCGAACATCACCGGCAGTCCGGCATTGAGGGCGCCGCTGAAGGCTGTGAACACGATCACGCCCGCCCCCAGAAAGCGGCCATAGCTCATGCCCTCGGGCAGCAGACCCTCCGGGGCCTTGGCGAACAGGGCCCCGAACAGCACCAGCCAGATCAGCGGCTGCAGCACCCCGGCCACCAGTGTGGAGGGTCGGCGCTGCAGCTGCACGAACAGGCGTTTGGTGAGGGCCAGGGTTTCCTGGCTGATCTCGGCGAGAGCCGAGGGTTCGGCTGGCCGGGCGTCGAGGCTGGGAGTGGCTGAGGTCATCGGGAAGGCCGCAGGGGCTGGGGACTGAAGCTGCTGCGCGACAGAAGCTGCTGCGCGGATGGATGGGGAGGTGAAGCCTGGCTCAGCGCATGCTCTGCTTGCGTTCGGCCTTGGGATCGCGCAGTCCGGCCACGGCCAGCTCCGCGTCCATCAGGGTTCGGCCGGTGGCCTGCAGATACACGTCGTCGAGGCTGGGCCTGCTCTGGGCCAGGGCGAACACGGGCAGCTCGGCCTCGGCCAGTTGCCGGCGCAGCTGCTCCACCACGCCGTCGTGCTCCACCACCAGGTTGAGGGAATACCCCTGGGAGCGGTTCACCACCACCTGGCGCACGCCCTCACAGGTCTGGAGCAGCGCCTGGACCCGCGCCGCCTCTTCGGCATCGCTGAACTCCCGCACCCGCAGGGTGACCCGATCGCCCCCCAGGGCCCGCTTGAGGGTTGCGGGGACCCCCTCGGCGATCACGCGGCCGCGCTCGATGATCGCCAGGCGGTCGGCCAGGGCGTCCACCTCTTCCAGGTAGTGGCTGCTCAGCAGCACGGTGGTGCCGCCGTTGCGCAGCTGGCGCAGCACCGTCCAGATGGCGGCCCGGCTCTCGATGTCAAGCCCCACGGTGGGCTCGTCCAGCACCAGCACCCGCGGGCGGTGCAGCAGGGCGGAGGCGAGATCGAGGCGGCGGCGCATGCCGCCGGAGTAGCCGCCGCAGCGGCGGTCGATCCACTCGTCCATGCCCAGCAGCTCCACCAGCTCGGCGATGCGGGAGTTGCGCTCGCCACCCTCGAGGTGATGGAGATCTCCCTGCAGCTGCAGCAGTTCGCGGCCGGTGAGAATCTTGTCGATCGCCACCTCCTGGGCCACGTAGCCCAGCAGCCGGCGCACGGCACGGGGGGAGGCGATGGCATCGCAGCCCGCCACCCGCACGCTGCCGGCATCGGGAGCCAGCAGCGTGCAGAGGATGCGCAGGGTGGTGGTCTTGCCGGAGCCGTTGGGTCCCAGCAGGCCGTAGAGCGTGCCGGCCGGCACGGTCAGGCTCAGGCCGTCGAGGGCCTGCACCGCCCGCTCACCGCGTCCGTAGCTCTTGTGCAGGTCACTGAGCTCGATCAGCCCGCCGCCAGCAGCACCATCACCCATTGCACCCATCCCAGGGGTTGCCCGTGGAGTCAAGGGGCCAATGTAGGCAGCCTGGCCGGCAGGGCCGAAGGCGGCAGCTGCAGGGCCTCGGCCAGGGGGAGTCGGGCCAGCAGCAGCAGCAGACAGATCCCGAACAGGTAGAGGATCGACCAGCGGAACAGGGCCCGGGCCCGGCCGGCGTCGTCCGGGGCCTGGGCCAGGTTGCCACTCAGCTGCAGCAGGCGGGCGTTGAAGGGCAGCACCAGAAGGCCGTAGAGCAGGCCGCCGGCAGGCAGGGCCAGCGCTCCGCCCAGGCTGAGCAGGGCCGTGGCGCGCGCGTAGCCCTGGATGGCGACGGCCGTGGCCGCCACCCCCTTCACCACCGGCAGCATGGGAATGCCCACGGCCCGGTAGTCCTCGCGCAGCAGCAGGGCCAGGGCCCAGAAATGGGCCGGGGTCCACACGATCACCAGGGCAAACAGCCACCAGCTCGGCCAGCCCAGCTGGCCGCTGGCGGCGGCGGCCCCCACCAGGGGGGGGATGGCGCCGGCCACGCCGCCGATGACGATGTTCTGGGGGGTGCGGGGCTTGAGCAGCGCCGTGTAGAGCAATACGTAGCTGCACAGGCCCAGCAGGGCCAGGCTGGCCGCCAGCGGGTTGACACCGATCACCAGCACCAGCACCGCGGTGGCGGTGAGCAGGGCCGCCAGCAGCAGGGCCGAGCCGCGCTCCAGCCGCCCGGATGGCAGTGCCCGGCGGCTGGTGCGGGCCATGCGGCCATCGAGTTCCTCTTCCCAGAGGCAGTTGAGGATTCCCGCCGCCGCCGCTGACAAGGTGCCCCCCACCAGGGTGCAGGCGATGGTGGCGGCATCCACCGGATCGCCGCTCACCGCCATGCCGGCCAGGGTGGTGGCGAGCAGCAGGGGAATCAGCCGGGGCTTGGCCACCTCCAGCCAGGCCGGCAGCCGGGAGGGGCGGGCTGTGCCGGCGGAGGACGCGGCGCTGGCCTCAGCCGCGGCGATCACGCTGGAGGCGGAGCTGGCGCTAACCACGGTCTGTGTCCGCACTGGTGGAAAAGGCCGGCACTGGAACCAGGCTGCGGCCGGCCGCCGCGCCCAGCAGGGCCACCAGCAGGGCTGCGGTGAGCTGATGGGCCACGGTGACGGCGGGAACGCTGAGCTGCAGGCGCAGGGTGGTCACCCCCAGCGCCACCTGGGCCACCACCAGCACAGCTGCCGCGGCGGCGAAGCCCAGCTGGTGCCTTTCCCTGGCCGGCAGAGCCAGGGCCGCCGGCAGCAGAGCGATCACCGCCAGGGCGGCGGGATTGGCGGCCAGACGGTGGCGCAGCAGCCACTCGCAGCCCTCGGCCGCCGTGAGGCAGCGCTGGGCAGCCCACTGACTGGCCAGGGAGCCGCCCAGCAGGCACTGGCCCAGCACCACCAGCAGGGCCAGCAGGGTGAGAGAGCGCCACCACAGGGGAACGGCGGCCATCACCGGAGCAGGGCCGGGTACGGCCGACGAATTTTGGCGCTCCTGCTGCAGGGCCTGGTGCACCCCGCTGAGCAGGGCCACCAGCAGCAGGGCTGTGCCCAGGTGGGCCGTGACCAGACCGGGAGCCAGCAACTGGGTGACGGTGAGGGCGCCAAGGGCTCCCTGAGCGGCCACCAACAGCAGGGCGGCGGCGGCGCTCCAGGGCAGCCAGGCCGGCAGCCGGCGGCGGCCAAGCCAGCTGGTGACGCTCAGCACCAGCAGGGCCACCCCCACCACAAAGGCATCGAGCCGGTGGAACCATTCCAGGAACACCTGCAGATTCATGCGGCCCCCCGGCAGCCACTGGCCGTAGCAGAGGGGCCAGTCGGGGCAGGCCAGACCGGCCTCCATCACACGGGTGGCCCCACCGATCACCACCAGCGCCACCAGGGCGACCACCAGATGGGAGGTGACCAGCTCGAAACCGGCCGATGGCGGCCCAGGGGACACAGACGGCTCTGCGAGCAGGGGTCGATGGCGAGCTGAAGGGCGGGGGGGATGCGGACTGACGGACATGGCACCCCGGTGGTGGCGTCAAGGTAGCCAGAGGCCCAGGAGCAAATGGAGACGGGGGATCGCCGATCTTGATTTCGCCACATGGCCCTGATCTCTGGTTTTCCAACCTGGTCTTGAACCCGTCTGTCCGGGCCTGAGGTTGCCGACGCTCACAGGCCTTGGGCACAATTCAGTCAGGCATGTGGGTACGGATCAGCGCCATGGCGTCAGCAGGCGGGCCCGGACCGGGAGAGATGCTGGAGGGCAAGGCCCTTCTGGAGCGGGCCCGGGCCCTCGGCAACCGGCCGGAAGATCAGATCGCCCGGGCCTGTGGCTATGTGGGGCCCAGCGGGCGCGTGCTGCGCAAGAGCTTCTACCGGGCTCTGGTGCTGGCCAAGGGCTACGCCACGCCCACCGCCGCCGGCGCTTCGGCCGGCGGCGGTGGCACCCGCGGGCGGCAGGCCGAGTTCCGCACCCGCGTGCACGGCAACGGCAATCTGCTGATCGGCAACGCCTACACGAAGCTGCTGGGGCTGGAGCCAGGCCAGGAATTCCGCATCGATCTGCATCCGGAAACCGGTGCCATCTGGCTCACCAGGCTGGGGAGCGACGACGACCTCACGGCCAACCTGGAGCAGCCGGCCGGCTGAGGCAGCCAAGGGCCCGACGGCCTGGGCCAGCCAGATCAAGCACTCAGCACAGAGGACTCAGCTCAGCTCAGCCAGCTCAGCCAGCTCAGCCAGATCAGCTCAGGTCGGTGGCGTCAGAGTCCGAAGTGGCGGAGCCGCCGGCGTCCTCCTCGTGAAAGCTGGAGCTGAAGGTGATCAGGTCGATGCCGGTGAACAGGAAGCTCACCCCCACCAGGATGCCGATCACCCCCAGCAGAGCGGGCTTGTCCATCGTCAGGATCACCACCCCCAGCACCAGGGTCACCAGACCGTTGACCAACCCCCAGCCCCAGCCCCGGATGCGGCGGTGGGTGAGGGACACGCCGACGGCCACCGCCCCTTCCACCAGGAACACCAGGCCGATCGCCAGGGCCAGGACGGCCACCGAGGCGGCGGCGGCCGCCAGCCCGGAGCCCAGCTGCTGAATCATGGTGAAGCCGGCCACCAGAAACAGGGTGGACACCACCAGCCGCCAGAAGGTGAGCCAGCGGTTGAGCACGCGGGCCCGCATCAGGTTGTCGATCCAGCCGACAATCCCGCCCACCAGAAACACCACGGCCACCACGGCTGTGGCCCACACCGAGGCGAGCACCGGAAACAGCAGCGCCAGCACCCCCAGCACCAGCATCAGCACCCCCTCGAACAGGGTGACGGCGCGCAGCTGACCGCCCAGGCGCAGACGATGGGGGGAGGTCATCGGTCGATCGCGGCTGAGCTGAACCTAGGCGCCCCAGCCGTGGTCGGCCAGCCAGGCCCGGTCGAGATCCGGCACGCGCGCCATCCCGCCGCCAGCGGCGCCCGCCGCCGGGCCCGCCAGCCGGGCCTGCAGCAGGCTCTCGGTGTACTTGGCCAGCAGGTCGGCCTCCAGGTTCACCGTGTCACCGGGCCGCAGTCCCTGCAGGGTGGTGCCTGTCCAGGTGTGGGGAATCACGGCAATCCAGAACCGGGCGCCGCCATCGGCGGTGCCGGCCACCGTGAGGCTCACCCCGTCCACGCCCACGCTGGCCTTGTCACACACGTAGCGGCCGTAGGCGGGGTCCTGCCAGCTGATCTCCAGGTGCCAGGAGCCGGGCCGCACCTCGATCGCCTGCACCCGTCCCAGTCCGTCCACGTGACCGCTCACCAGATGGCCTCCAAGCCGGTCGGTCAGGCGCAGGGCCGGCTCCAGATTCACGGCCGCGCGGCGGTCGGCTTTGCCCGCCAGGGTGCTGCGAGCCAGGGTTTCCTCGCTCACATCAGCCCGGAACCCGTCCGCCAGCCGCTCGGCCACGGTCAGACACACCCCGTCCACCGCAACGCTCTCCCCCAGCGCCAGCTGCCCCGGGTGCCAGTGGCCAGGCGACGGCTGCCAGCGCAGCCGCACCCCGCCACCGGACCGCTCAATCACCCCCGTGGCCTGCACCAGTCCGGTGAACATCGTTGCCAGCCCCCACGGTCGCCAGGCCCCTGCTGGTCATAATCGATCAGAAGGGGGCTCCAGGCCATGGTGGAAATGAGCGTCGCCGGCATCGCCCTGGATGCGGCCAGCCGCAGCCCGATCGTGCTGCTGCGTGATCCCTCTGGCCGGCGCCAGGTGCCGATCTGGATCGACCAGGCCCAGGCCCAGAACATCCTCGCCGGGGTGGCCGACGCGCCGCCCCCCCGTCCCCTCAGCCACGACCTGATGGTGTCCCTGCTGCGGGCCGGTGAGCTGGAGCTCGAGCGGGTGATCATCCACGCCATCGAGGACAACACCTTCCGGGCCGTTCTCAAACTCAGCCGCCAGGGCGACGGCGAGGCCGTCGAGGAGCTGGTGGAGGTGGATGCCCGGCCCAGTGACGCCATCGCCCTGGCGGTGCGCACCGGAAGCCACATCTGGATGCTGGAGGAGGTGGTGGCCGACGCCTCGATCCCGGTCGATGCCGAAGCCGACGCCGAGGACAGCAACGAGTTCCGCCGCTTCCTCGACTCGGTGAGTCCCGCCGAGCTGGTGCGCCACCTGAGCAAGGCCCAGCCCGAGCCGGATGCCGGCCCTGAGGACTCCGGCGAGGCCAGTGATGAGCCCCCCGACACCAGTCCGGTCTGAGGCTCCCCTGGTGCCCCTGGGCAACGGCAGGCCCTTCGGCAGTGCCGGCAGGGTTTCCCTGTTCACCCTGGGCACGATGCGGGCCCTGGCCAGCCCCGCCCAGATGCAGGCGGTGCTGCGGGCCGCCCTGGCCGCCGGCATCAACCACCTGGAAACCGCCCCGGCCTACGGACCGGCGGAGACCTTTCTGGGTCAGGCCCTGGCCAGCCTGGCCGCTGAGGGCCTGGAGCCGTGCGGCGGCTGGCGGATCACCAGCAAGCTGCTGCCCGGTTGCGATCTGCACAGCGGCCGCCGCCAGCTGCGGGGAATCCTCGGTCGGCTGGGCATTCCGCGCCTCGACAGCCTGGCGGTGCATGGCCTCAACCGCTGCGACCACCTGGAGTGGGCCAGCCGCGGCGCTGGCGCCGAGCTGCTGGGCTGGGCGCTGGGCGAGGGGCTGGTGGGGCAGGTTGGCTTCTCCAGCCACGGCAGCAACGCCCTGATCGAGCAGGCCCTGGCCACGGGCCGCTTCAGGTTCTGCAGCCTGCACCTGCACCTCTTCGACCAGACCCGCCTGCCCCTGGCCCGCGGTGCCCTGGCCGAGGGGATCGGCGTGCAGGCCATTTCCCCGGCCGACAAGGGCGGCCGCCTCTACGACCCGCCACCGGAGCTGCTGGCCGACTGCGCTCCCTTCCATCCTCTGGAGCTGGGCTACCGCTTTCTGCTCGATCAGGGGATCTCCACCCTCAGCCTGGGGGCCGAGCAGCCTGGGGATCTGGCCTGGGCCGCCGCCCTTGCCGGACCCGCGACAGGCACCGGGGTCTGCGGCCCGTTGAGCCAGGAGAGCGCCTGGCTGACCCCCGCCCACCGCGCCGCCCTCGAGCGCCTGGCCGCCGCCGGCCGCGGCCGGCTGGGGGCTGGGCGCTGCGGCCAGTGCCGGGCCTGCCTGCCCTGTCCCAACGGCGTGCCGATTCCGGAGCTGCTGCGGCTGCGCAACCTGGCGGTGGGCCATGGCATGGGCGTCTTCGCCGGCGAGCGTTACAACCTCATCGGCCGCGCCGGCCACTGGTGGGAAACGGTGAACGCCGACGCCTGCCGGAGCTGCGGCGACTGCCTGCCCCGCTGCCCCCACCAGCTGCCCATCCCCGACCTGCTGGCCGACACCCACCGGCGGCTGGCGGCGGCGCCGCGGCGGCGACTCTGGGGCTGAGCATCAGGGCGTCAGCCCCCGTGCCTCAACAGCCGTCAGGAGGGCGGAGCGGCGGCGTCCCACACGGTCTGCATGGCCAGCCGTTCAGGCACCGTCAGGGGCGCGAGGCTCCAGCAGCGCGCGAGCACGGCCTCGGGCGGCAGCAACAGGCTGGCGATGGGCTCGGGGAAGCGGGCCACCAGCGGCTCCAGCACAGGCCGTGGCAGGGGCGGCACCCAGCCGCCCAGCAGCAGGTTGCCGAGCAGGGGCGGCTCCAGCACCCGGGCCATCCAGGGCTCGATCGGCGGCAGCTGAGAACGGCCATCCGCCAGCCCGGCAGGCCCAGCCGCCGCTGGCCGCAGCAGCAGCTGCCAGCTCAGCGGCGCCCCCCCCGCCGGCAGCACCACCGCCAGCCGCGGGTCACGCCGCAGCAGCGGGATGAGGGGCCGCAGGGGCACCACCGCCGCCTCCGCACCGCCAGCCAGCAGCAGGTTGAGGGCGTTGCGGTCGTCGTGGGCCAGGGGCTGGCGGCGCAGGGCCTCGATGCGCTCGTAGTCACGGCCCATCAACTCCACGCACACCCGTGGGCTGGAGGGCAGCACCAGCTTGCCCCGCAGGCTGGGATCGAGCAGCAGGTCCCAGCCCTCCTGGGCGCGCGCGGCCAGGGCCGGCCGGGAGCGCAGGACCAGCACCCAGGGGCTGAAGGACCAGGGGAAAGCCAGGGCGGGCTGGCCCTCGGCGGCGAACAGCCGGGCCACGGGCTGGGCCCAGTCGCTGAGCGCGGCCAGCAGCTCGGGTGCCTCCAGGGGACGCCAGCGCTGCGCCGGCAGGGCCGTGGCCCAGCCGTCAGCCAGGGCCACCAGCGCCGCTGGCGGCTCCCCGCTCTCTGTCTCCAGCCGGGCCCGGATGGCCGCCGGCTCCGCCAGTCCCCGGGCCCGCCAGCCCCGTGGCAGCTGCTGCAGCCAGGCGGCGGGCAGGGCGCCGGGGCCGTGCAGCAACTCGGCGGTGGGACGGCGGCTGCAACCGCCCAGGGCGGCCGGCAGCGTCAGCAGCCCGGCGCTGCCCAGCCCCAGCCGCAGCAACTGGCGGCGGCGCAGGCTGGGGGCTGAGCTGCTCATGCCTGCGACCCTAGAAGCCGGCTGCAGGCCCGATCGCAGAGCCGGGCGAGCTCGCCGGGGTCGCGGCCCCTGGCCTGCCAAAGCCAGGCCAGCCCCCCCGCCCCCACGCCCTCCTTCACATAGCCGCGCTCGTAGTCGCGCAGGGCGACGCTGCGGCAGCCGTGGAAGCGCAGCGCGGCCACCTCCAGGCGGGGGTTCACCTGCCAGCGCTCACCGATCAATGCCAGCAGCCGGCGCAGATCACTGCCGCTCTCGTCAGCCACCCAGGCCGTGGTGGCCAGGGTCACCCGCCCGGCCAGCGCCCGGCGCTGGCCGGGCGGCGTCAGGGCCAGGGCCAGGGCCAGCACCGCCGCCATCTGGCTGCCGCCCGCAAGCAGCACCGGCACCCCCCGCGCGGCCGCCGCCACCAGCACTCCCGCAGCCAGGGCCTGCATGGGATCGCCCAGGGCCGCCAGCACCGCCGCGGGCGCGGCCGTGGCGGGCTCCAGGCCGGCGGCCGCCAGCCCCCGGGCCACCAGGGCGGCCTTGAGCGGGTGGGCACTGTGGCGCAGGCTGCCGCTCACCAGCCCATCGGCGGCCAGCCCCAGCCCCCGCAGCACCGCCAGGGCCGTGCTCGTGCCCCCCGGCACGCACTCGGCCAGCACCAGGGGCTGGCGGGGATCGAGCCGCTGCCCCCAGCAGCGTCCCCGGCGCAGCAGGGCCTGCACCCGCTCCGGTGGCAGGGCGCGGCCGCTGCTGAGGCAGGCCGCCGCGCCCTGGCCCTCGCCGCCGGGCAGGCGCAGATGGGCCACCGCCGGCGGCACGGCACAGCCCAGGTCCACCACCGTGAGCCGGGGCAGCAGCCCCAGCTCGGCCAGCACCACATGGCTGATCAGGGCCGGGCTCACGCCCGCCGGCAGGGGCGGAAGGGCATGCACCAGCGGGCGGCCGGGTCCCCACACCAGCAGCTCGGCATCGGCGGCAGCGGTGGCTCGCCGGGCCTGGGGGGTGGACCCCGCTGCGGAGATGCCGGGAACCGCGGCCGTGGCGGTGGCGGCCAACAGCAGCAGCACCCGGCTGCGGCACCAGGCTGGTCCGTCCGCCGGGACTGGGGGCGCCATCAGTTCAAAGGGGATCGACGGCCACCAGGGCCCGCAGGGCAGGCGGGGGTTCGCTGATCGGGGCCTGCAGCCGCGGGAAGATCCAGTAGGCCACGGCGTGCAGCGTGAGCACGATCACGACGTTCTGCACCCACACCAGCAGCACGGCGGCCAGCTGCACCTGCTCGAGCTGCACGGCGGCAGCCAGACCCACCAGTCCAGCCAGCCGCTCCACCAGCCCCGCGGCCGCCGAGGTGATCACCACCCAGAGGTTTTCGCCCACCAGCACCGAGAGCACCGCCACCCGCACCAGGAAGCCGGCGGCCCCGACCACGCTGCCCACACCCCAGCTCAGCCACCAGCTGCAGCGCCGCCGCCAGCACCAGCCCAGCCACAGGGCCAGCAGGCCATAGGGGAACACCACAAGGGGACCGCGGATCGGTCCCATCAGGGCCACCAGCAACAGGGTGGTCACCACCAGCCCGTCCCAGGCGCAGCGCCAGCCGTGGCGCAGCTGCAGCAGGGTGAGCGGCAGGGGCAGGGCCAGCCGGAACAGGGGGCTGCCCACCGGCAGGTAGTAGAGGGCCACCCAGAGCAGGGCGGTTGCGGCTGACAGGTAGGCCGTGTCCATCAGCTGACGGGCCTGGCGGGGGCTCAGCTGACCGCCGGGGGGAGAAGCCATCAGCGGTTGGCGGGGGCGGGCACCGGATCGGGTGCTGGCGTGGTGCCTGCCGGCGGTGGCGCTGAGGCCTCGGGGATGCGCTCGATCACCTCCACCTCAAACATCAGGCCGGCGGCTCGCAGGGCCCGGGTCACGGCCTCCGCCGGCGCGGCCGGATCTGCTCCGCTCAGCCGCAGGGTGAGCCGGTAGGGCGCGGGGGCGGCGCTGGGGGCGGAAGCGGCGGCGGGCGGCGGCGGGCTCTGGGCGCCAGCGGGGGCGGGCTGGGCTGGAGCGGTCGCGGGCGGCTCCTCGGCGGGTGGCTCGGCGGCGGCCGGCGCGGCATCGCCCCCTGGGGCCGGGGACTGCTCCCCCGCGGCCTGCCCGTCGGGGAAGCTGTCGCTGAGCTGTTCCCCGAAGGGGGTGCCGCTGCAGCCCGCCAGCAGCAGGGCCAGGGGAAGCACCAGCCCGAGGGGGCGGCGGCGGAGCTGGTTCTGCCCGGGACCCCGCGGACGTCGCATCAGCTGTCGGCAGCGCGGATCACCCGCACGGCACTGGCCCGCAGGCGCCCACTCTTGGTGGTGGCGGGGGGTTTCCGGGACGCCGGCTTCTTGGCGCCACTGGCCTTGGTGCTGCCCGATCGGGCGGCGCCCGCCTTGCTGCTGGCCTTTTTGCCGCTGGTCTTCTTGGCAGCCAGCAGCTCCACCGCCTGCTCCAGGGTGATCGTGTCGGCGGTGCTGCCCTCCGGCAGGGAGGCATTCACCTTGCCCTGTTTCACGTAGAGCCCGTAGGGGCCATCAAACAGCTGGATCGTCTCCTCGCTGCCCTTGGGCGTGCCCAGATCCTTGAGTGCGGTGCGGCCGCCGCGGCCGCGCTTGGGCATGGCCAGCAGTTCCAGGGCGCGGCTCAGGCCCACCTCCAGCACGTCGTCCTCGGCCTTGAGGGAGCGGTAGTCCTTCTCCCCCTTGCCCTTGTCGTGCACCACGTAGGGCCCGAACCGGCCCAGCCCCGCCTGCACCTTGCCCCCCTCGGGATGCTCCCCGAGCAGGCGGGGCAGACGCAGCAGGCCCAGGGCATCCTCGAGGCGGAGGTCCTCGGGCTTGAGGCCCTTGGGCAGGGAGGCGCGCTTGGGCTTGGGGTTGTCGTCACTCACCTGGCCCCGCTGCACGTAGGGGCCGTACTGGCCGAACAGCAGGTAGACGAGCTCGCCGGTCTCGGGATCCTCACCGAGGGCCTCCGGCCCCTCCGCCTTCTGGCGCAGGATCAGCTCGGCCTTGGCGGCATCGAGATCGGCGGGGGTGATCTCCTGGGGCAGGGTGGCCTTGAGCAGCTCCTCGCTGCCGTCATCTCCCACCCGCTTGGTTTCCAGGTAGGCACCGAAGCGGCCGATGCGCACCACGCAGGGCAGACCCTCCAGGGCGACCGTGCGGGAGGCGCCGGGATCGATGTCGCTCTCGCGCTGGGCCACCTGGGTCTCCAGGCCCTTGTCCCCCTTGTAGAAGCTCTCCAGGTAGGGCAGCCACTGCACCCGGCCGTGGGAGATCTCGTCGAGGGTGTTCTCCATCCGGGCCGTGAAGCCGGGATCCACCAGATCGGGAAAGTGCTCTTCCAGCAGGGCCGTCACCGCGAAGGCGGTGAAGCTGGGCGTGAGGGCATTGTTGGCGAGGGTGGCGTAGCCGCGGTCCACGATCGTGCCGATGATCGAGGCGTAGGTGGACGGGCGGCCGATGCCCTCCTTCTCGAGCATCTTCACCAGGGCCGCCTCGCTGTAGCGGGCGGGCGGCTGGGTCTGGTGGCCGAGGGCCTCCACCTCCCTGCAGTCAGGCTGGTCGCCGGCTGTCAGGGCCGGCAGCAGCACCTCCTGGCCCTCGAGCGCGGCGTCGGGATCGTCCGAGCCCTCCACGTAGGCGCGGAAGAAGCCGGGAAAGTCGATGCGCTTGCCGCTGGCGCGGAAGCCGGCGCTGCCGAGATCGCCGCCGTCCACCTCCAGATCCACCGCCAGCATCGTGAGCCTGGCGTCGGCCATCTGGGAGGCCACCGTGCGTTTCCAGATCAGCTCATAGAGGGCCAGGTCGCGGCCATCGAGGCCGGTGTCCGCCGGGTCGCGGAAACTCTCGCCCGCCGGGCGGATCGCCTCGTGGGCCTCCTGGGCGTTGCGGGCCTTGGTGGAGAACTGGCGCGGGCTGGGGCTCAGATACTGCTGGCCGTACTTGGCACCCACGCAGCTGCGGGCGGCGCCGATCGCCTGCTCGCTCAGGTGCACCGAGTCGGTGCGCATGTAGGTGATGAAGCCGCGCTCATACAGCCCCTGGGCGGTGCGCATGGTTTCCCTGGCCGAGAGCCGCAGCTTCCGGTTGGCCTCCTGCTGCAGGGTGCTGGTGGTGAACGGGGCCACGGGCCGGCGCACCGTGGGCTTCTCCTCCACCGCCGCCACCCGCCAGGGGGCGGCCAGAACGGCCTCGCGCAACCGGCGTGCCTCGGTTTCTTCCAGCAGGCGCACCTTGCTGCCGGCCTTGAGGGCGCCGGTGGTCTCGTCGAAATCGCCGCCGCCGGCGATCTTCACCCCGTCCAGGTGGCTGAGCTTGGCCTCGAAGCCGCCGCCGCCCTGCTCCAGCCGGGCCTTGAGGTCCCAGTAGCTGCCGCTGCGGAAGGCCCGGCGGGCCCGCTCCCGCTGCACCAGCAGCCGCACCGCCACGGACTGCACCCGCCCGGCCGAGAGGCCCCAGGCCACCTTCTTCCACAGCAATGGAGAGAGCGTGTAGCCCACCAGGCGATCGAGGATGCGCCGGGTTTCCTGGGCATGCACCAGCTCCATGTCCAGGTCGCGGGTCTGCTCCAGGGCCCGGCCGATCGCCTCCTTGGTGATCTCGTGAAACACCATCCGCTTCACGGGCACCTTGGGATTGAGCAGTTGCAGCAGGTGCCAGCTGATGCTCTCGCCCTCGCGGTCCTCATCGGTGGCCAGCAGCAGCTGGTCGGCATCGCGGAGGGCGTCCTTGAGCTCCTTCACCACCTTTTTCTTGTCCTTCGGCACCACGTAGAGGGGCTCGAAGGCATGGGCGGTGTTCACCCCCAGGCTGGCCCACTTCTCGCCCTTGTGGGCCGCCGGGATCTCGCTGGCGTTGTTGGGCAGGTCGCGCACATGCCCCATGGACGCCTCCACCCGGAAGTCCCCGGGCAGGAACTTGCGGATGGTTCGGGCCTTGGTGGGGCTCTCGACGATGACCAGGGTGTGACCCACAGACAGGTGGACGACCGCATCCCTCTTTATCGCACCGACGGCCCGGGGCGACGAAGCCAACACGGTTACAGTCAGCCCCAACAAACCCCGGCCCCGCAGCCACCGTGATGCCCCTGGTGATGCTCCTGCCCGGCGTGATCGATGCGAGCGAGGCCATCGGCAGCGGCGCTGGCATCCCCGGCCTGGCCCTGCAGCTCAATGCCGGCGCCATCGCCCCGGAGGCAGCGGTGCTGCTGGCCCTGCTGGCCTGCCTGCTGGTGGACCTGGCGGGCGAGAAGGCCGCCAGCCGCTGGGTGCCCCCGTTCAGCTATGCCGGCCTCGGCGGTGCCCTGCTGCTGCTGGCGCTGCAGTGGAACCCGGCCGACCTGCAACCCGCCTTCCTGGGCAGTTTCCTGGCCGACAACCTGGCCATCGCCTTCCGGGCCGTGGTGGCCGCCTCCACCCTGATCACCCTGATGCTCAGCTGGCGCTACGTGGAGCGCAGCGGCACGCCGGTTGGGGAATACGCCGCCATCCTCCTGGCCGCCACCCTGGGGGCCATGGTCCTGTGCGGTGCCACCGATCTGGTGAGCATCTTCGTGTCGCTGGAAACCCTCTCGGTGGCCAGCTATCTGCTCTCGGGCTACATGAAGCGGGACGCCCGCAGCTCCGAAGCGGCGCTCAAATATCTGCTCGTGGGGTCGGCAGCGGCAGCGGTGTTCCTCTACGGCGCCTCCCTGCTCTACGGCCTCACCGGTGGCTCCACCAGCCTCGAGGCCGTGGCCCTGGCCCTGGAGACCAGCGCCAGCCCGATCGCCGCCCTGGCCCTGGTGTTCGTGCTGGCCACGGTGGCCTTCAAGATCGCCGCGGTGCCCTTCCACCAGTGGACCCCCGACGTCTATGAGGGCTCCCCCACGCCGGTGGTGGCCTTCCTGTCGGTGGGCTCCAAGGCGGCCGGCTTCGCCCTGGCCCTGCGCATCCTGGTGGGCTGCTTCGGCAGCTTCGACACCCAGTGGAAGCTGCTGTTCACCGTGCTGGCGGTGCTGAGCATGGTGCTGGGCAACGTGGTGGCCCTGGCCCAGACCTCGATGAAGCGGATGCTGGCCTACAGCTCGATCGGCCAGGCCGGCTTCGTGATGATCGGTCTGGTGTGCGGCACGGAGGACGGCTTCGCCGCCATGGTGCTCTACATGGCAGCCTATCTGTTCATGAACCTGGGCGCCTTTGCCTGCATCATCCTGTTCTCCCTGCGCACCGGCAGCGACCGCATCGCCGACTATGCCGGCCTCTATCAGAAGGATCCCCTGATCACCCTGGGCCTCAGCCTCTGTCTGCTGTCGCTGGGGGGCATCCCCCCGATGCTTGGGTTCTTCGCCAAGATCTACCTGTTCTTCGCCGGCTGGGCCGACGGCCAGTACCTGCTGGTGGTGGTGGGGCTGCTCACCTCGGTGGTGTCGATCTACTACTACATCTCGGTGATCAAGATGATGGTGGTGAAGGAACCGCAGGAGGCCTCCGAGGTGGTGAAGGCCTACCCCGAGATCAGCTGGTCGCTCCCGGGCCTTCCCTCGCTGCGCGTCGCCCTGGTGAGCTGTGTGATCGTCACGGCGGTGGGCGGCATCCTTTCCAGCCCGCTGTTCACCTGGGCCAGCCAGAGTGTGGCTGGAACGCCGATCCTGCAGGCCACCCTTGGCTGAGTCGCTGCTCTCCCCACCCCAGCTGAACGGTTCAGGCCCCTCGGAGCCTCGTCCTGAGCTGGCCGTGCCCGTGGCCGAGCTGGTGGGTGTGGAGAAGGTGTACGGCAGTGGCGACGCCGAGGTGCGGGCTCTGGACGGTCTCGATCTGCGGGTCAACCAGGGTGACTACCTGGCGGTGATGGGAGCCTCGGGATCGGGCAAGAGCACGGCCATGAACATCCTTGGCTGCCTCGACCGGCCCACTGCCGGCAGCTATCGGCTCAACGGCGTGCCGGTGGAAACCCTCAACGACGATCAACTGGCGGATCTGCGCAACCGCGAGCTGGGCTTCGTGTTCCAGCAGTTTCACCTGCTACCCCAGCTCACGGCCCTGGAGAACGTGATCCTGCCGATGATCTACGCCGGAGTTCCGGCCCCCGAGAGGCGCGAACGTTCCCGGCGGGCCCTGGAGCGCGTGGGGCTGGGCCAGCGCCTGCACAACAAGCCCAACCAGCTCTCCGGGGGGCAGCAGCAGCGGGTGGCGATTGCGCGGGCGATCATCAACGAGCCGGCCCTGCTGCTGGCCGATGAGCCCACCGGGGCCCTCGACTCCCACACCACCGAAGAGGTGCTGGACATCGTCGATGAGCTGCACCGCGGTGGCATCACCGTGGTGATGGTGACCCATGAGGACAACGTGGCCGCACGGGCCGAGCAGGTGGTGCACTTCCGCGACGGACGCATCACCAGCTGAAGGCCCGGAGGACCCTCACCGGCCCCTCAGCCCCCGAGCGGACCGGCTTCGGTGGCGATGCTGTCCGGACGCTCAAGCCGCTGCAGCAGCTGTCCCATCATCTGGGCGATCACGTCGCTGCCCAGGGGGTTGAGCAGATCCGCGCCGGGTTCGAATCCGCCCGGTGCCACCGCCACCCAGCCGCCGTCACTGGGCAGGCGCAGCTCGAAGTGCAGGTGCGGTCCGGTGCTCAGGCCGGTGTTGCCGACACGGCCGATCACCTCGCCCTGGCGCACCCGGTTGCCGGCGGTCACGTACAGCTCGCTGAGGTGGGCGTAGAGGGTGCGGCGGCGGGGATTCTCATGCTCCAGTTCCACCACCAGGCCATAGCCCCCGGCTTCACCGCTGCTCACCACCGTGCCGCCGAGCGATGCCACCACCGGGGTGCCGGTGGGGGCGGCCAGATCGATGCCGGTGTGCATCAGCCAGCTGCCCAGGATCGGGTGCAGGCGGAAGCCGAATCCACTGGTGTTGACCCCGGCGCCGTTCAGGGGGAAGAGCAGGCTGCGGTTGCCGTTACCGGCCACCGGCGCCGGCCGGGGGGTGATCGCAAGCACGTCAGCCAGTCGCAGGCTGCTGCCATCGCCGGCCAGCAGGGAGGCCACGGGAACGGTGAGGGGCGTGGTCGCCGGGGTGGTGAACACCTCACCCATGGCGCCGCTCCAGCCGCTGCGTCCGGCCTGCAGCTGTTGCCGGGCCGCCTCCAGGGCTGCGGGATCGCTGGGATCCAGGGGCCAGGGCTGGTTCTCGGAGCGGCCGCGCCAGCGCACCACCACGCCGCTGTTGCATTCCTGCTCGGACAGGGCGCCGCTGCGGCAGGCCTGGCGGTGGGCGGGAGCCTGACGCGGCGAGGTCATGGCCCCGCTGCGGATGCGATCCCGCTCGGCCTGGGTCACCACGCCATCACGCACCAACTGGTCGAGGGAGCGGTCGAACCGGCGTGGCTCCGGGGTGGCCAGACTGGCTGGATCTGGCCTCAGGGGCCTGGGCTGGGGGGATGGGTTCGGGCGGCGGGGCTGGGGTGACAGCGCCGGAGACGGGGAGGCCGGCGGGGTGGCGATCGGGGGCGCGGCTGGCTGGGGCCTGGGGCTCACCGCCGGCGCTGCGGGGGTGGGCCGAGGGCGCTCCGGCGGCAGGGTGATCGGTTCGGGTCCCAGGCTTGCCGCCGGGGCCGCCGGAGCGGGCGCTGCAGCAGGAGCAGCCGCTGGAGGCTGCTGCGGCCGGGGGGACGATGCGGGGAGCGATTCCTGGGCCAGCGCCAGCCCCAGTGCTCCGACGCTGGAGAGCGCGACCAGGGAGGCCAGACCCCGGCGTACGCCGGCGGGCGGCTGGAACAGGAAACGTGTCATGGGCAGGATTGTAGTCAGCCCAACCGGCGCTGCACCTGGCTTAGAACCGGCGCTGCAGGCGGGTGGTGAGGGCTCCCCGGCGCAGCCGCAGAGCGCCATCCGCCGCCAACCCCTCCACCTGCCAGCGCGCCCCGGCATGCAGCAGACCCTGGGGGAAGGGCTCGAGGCGGCTCTCCGCCAGGCGACGAATGGTCTCGCCAGCGCCACCACCGTCAGCGGTCCCGGCCTGATCACGGGCCCAGGCCAGGGCCGCCAGCACGCGACGCTCCAGGGCCCGGGGCCGGGCCTCGGGGTGACCATGGCGGCGTGCCGCCCCTCCCGCCAGCGCCGCCAACGCCTCGGCCAGGGCGATGGCTCCGGGCGGCACGCGGTTGACGCCGTTCACGCCCACGCCCACCTGGGCCCAGCGCACCCGATCGCCCCGCAGGCGCAGGCGGGGCAGCACCCCGGCCAGCTTGCGCCCCTGCAGCAACAGGTCGTTCGGCCACTTGATGCGGGGCTGCAGGCCGAGGACCTCAAGCTCCAGGGCCAGCCCAACCGCCACCGCCAGCCCCAGGGCGACAGCGGGCCGTTCCGGCCAGGGCAGGGCCGCGCTCAGCCACACCCCCCCGGGGAGCGACTGCCAGGGCCGCCCCCGCTGACCGACACCGTGGCGCTGGCGCCGGGCCAGCACCGCCAGGGGGGCCTGGCCGGCCACGGGCCCGCCGCCGCGCTGCCGCAGCCAGCGCTCCAGCTCGATCTCCGTGCTGGCGCACACCGGCAGGCGGCGCAGCTGCCAGGGGCCCGGCCCGGAGCCGCACCAGGCCGGACTCAGCGGCTCTCCAGCCACTGGCGAATACGTTCGGCGCCGGCTTCGAGCTCGGCCTGGGGGTGCACCAGGGCCAGCCGGGCCCAACCCTCACCCGCAGGCCCGAAGCCGTTGCCGGGGGTGAGGGCAACCCCCGTGGCCTCGAGCATGGCGGCGCAGAAGGCTTCCGAATCCAGTCCCCGGGCCTGGGGAGGCAGGGCCAGCCAGAGATAGAGCGCCATCGTGGGGAGGCGCACCGGCCAGCCGCCGCCCTCAAGAGCAGCGGCCATGGCATCGCGGCGCTGGCGATACACCGCCCGCAACCGCTGCGGCCATTCCGGCGCCTGCTCGATGGCCGCGATCGCCCCGGCCTGCAGTGCCAGCGACTGGTTGAAATCCACCACCCCCTTGAGCTGGCGCAGGGCGGTGATCAGCCACTCGGCACCGATGGCGAAGGCCAGCCGGTAGCCCCCCAGGCACCAGCTCTTGGAGAGGGAGAAGAATTCGATGCCGCACTGGCGCCAGGCGGGATGGCGCAGCAGGGCCGGAGCCTCCCCCTCCAGGGCCAGGTCCACATAGGGGTTGTCGTGGGCGAGCACGATGTCGTGGGCCAGGGCCTTGTCCACCGCCGCATCCAGCCAGGTCTGCTTGCCGGTGGTGGCGGTGGGGTTGTGGGGGAAGCCCAGCACCATCAGCCGCAGGGCATCCCACTGGGCGGCCGGCAGGCGCTCGAAATCGGGCCGCCAGCCGGCGGCGGGATCGAGGGGCAGCAGCACCGGCCGCGCCGAGGCCAGATGCAAGCCGCCCATGTGGGAGGGGTAGTAGGGGTCGAGCAGCAGGGCCCCATCGCCAGGGTTGAGCACCGCCAGGGGCAGGTGGGCGGTTCCCTCCTGTGAGCCCACCAGCAGCAGCACCTCCCGTTCCGGGTCCACCGCCACGCCGAAGCGCCGCTGGGCCCAGCCGGCCACCGCCTGGCGGAATGGCAGGGTGGCGGCATGCAGGCAGTAGGCGGCGCTGGCGGGCTGCTGCAGCTGGGCGGCGATGGCCTCGAGGGCCACCACCGGCGGCTGCAGATCGGTGGAGCCCAGGGAGAGATCGAGCAGCGGAGGCAGGCCCGAGCACGGATCGGCCGCTCGCCCCGCATAGGCCGCCTTGCGGAGGTCGTTGCGGGCGAAGACGCCGCTGCCGAGCCGGCTCAGGCGCTCAGAGATGGGCATCCAGGAAGGCCTTCAGCTGGGCCTGGGCCATGGCCCCCTCGTGGCGGGCCACCTCCGTCCCGCCCTTGAACAGCACCAGGGTGGGCAGGCCCTGCACCTGCAGCCGGTCGCGGCTGGCGGGGTTGGGGTCGGCCTCCAGCTTGCCCACCGTCAGGCTGCCGGCGTACTCGGCGGCCGCCCAGTCCATCAGCGGGGCCATCAGCCTGCAGGGGCCGCACCACTGGGCCCAGACATCCACGAGATAGGGCACTGCGGACTGCAGCACCTCGGCCTCGAAGCTGGCGTCGGTGAGCTGGGCGGCGGGCACGGGCACGGGAACGTGGTTGCTGGATTGTATGAAGCCAGCCCACTGCCTCCGGAGCTCAGACGCCGGAGCTCAGAGCTGGTCGATGGAGCGCTTCAGTTCCTGCAGCTCGGCATCCACCTCGGCCACCTGGGCAGGCTCGAGCTGGGGCGCCGCATTCTCGGCCGGCAGCGCGATCGGCTCCTCGGGCACACCGGCCAGCCGGTTCTTCAGGGCCGCCAGCTCGTCGTCCACATCGCTGCCCTGAAGGGCGGCGAACTGGCTTTCCAGATCGGCCCCCGCCAGTTCGGCGGCGGCCTGGCTGCGGGCCTCGAGGGTCTGCACCTTCTCCTCCATGCGCTCGAAGGCCGCCATGGCGTTGTCGGTGCCCAGGCCGCTCACGGCGCTCTGCAGCTGCTCCTGGGCCTTGGCCGCCTGGGCCCTGGCCTTGAGCATGTCCTTCTTGGTCTTGGCCTCGGCGATCTTGGCCTCCAGGGCCACCAGGCTCTTCTTCAGGCCCTCCACCTGGGCGGACTGGGTCTGGAACTGGGTGTTGAGGGCGGTGGCCGTGTCCTGGTAGGTCTTGCGCCGCGACAGCGCCTCACGGGCCAGATCCTCCTCGCTCTTCTTCAGCGCCAGTTCGGCCCGCTCATACCAGGTTTTGCTCTGGGCCTCGGCCTGCTCGGCCTGGTTCTGGATGCGCTTCTGGCTGGCGATCGCCGTGGCCACGGCCTGACGCAGCTTCACCAGGTCGCGTTGCATGTCCTCCACCGACTGGTCGAGAATCTTGGCGGGATCCTCCATGCTGCTGATCGCCGCGTTGGCGTTGGCGCGGAACAGGCGGCTGAGGCGGTCGAAGAAGCCCATTGAAGCGAGCGGGGCGATGCTTGAGGCTAACCACAACCGCCGCGCCCCACCGCCAGGCCCAGCCCATGGCAGAACCGACCACCCCGGAGAATCGCAGGCGCCGCTCCAATCCGGCAGCCAGCCGGCGAACCACCAACCGGCGAACGGGTGGCGCCCGTGAGGGCACTGTCAGCACGCGCCGCGTCGGCACGCTCTCCTTGTTGCTGCCGCCCCCGCGGCCACCGGCCACCCGCCTGGACCGCTGCCTGGTGGACCTGCAACAGGACTGGCAGCGGCAGGGTCACCTGGCGGCCCTGTGGCAGCGCTGGCC
>JAWOBH010000322.1:0-2776 GCA_046498125.1 Prochlorococcaceae cyanobacterium
GGCGGGGGCCACCTGCCACCTGCCGCGGCCGGCGATCCGGCCCTACCCCAGCCAGTACGTGCGGCCCTGGCGGCTGCGGGACGGCACGGCGGTGACGATCCGGCCCATCCGCCCGGAGGACGAGCCCCTGCTGGTGAGCTTCCACCGCAGCCTCTCCCAGGAGAGCGTGTACACCCGCTACTTCCACCTCACCTCCCTGAGCCACCGCATCGCCCACGAGCGTCTGGTGCGCGTCTGCTTCAGCGACTACGAGCGTGAGCTGGCCCTGGTGGTGGACCGGCGCGATCCCGCCAGCGGTGAGCACCGGCTGCTGGCGGTGGGGCGCCTGAGCCGGCTGCACGAGCGCAACGACGCCGAGTTCTCGCTGCTGATCGGCGATGCCCACCAGCATCAGGGCCTGGGCACCGCATTGCTGGGCGAGCTGCTGCGGGCCGGCCGGGAGGAGGGCATCGAGCGGGTGACGGCGGAGATCCTGCGTGAGAACGGCGCCATGCAGCGGGTGTGCCGCCGGCTGGGCTTCCAGCTCCAGGCCGGCGAGGAGGTGATCGAGGCCTGGATCGACCTGGCCACCGCCGTGCTGCCCGGTGATCAGGCTACCGAAGCCAACGGCCCCGCTGATCAGGCCGCCAGCAGCGCCTCCACGTGAGCGGCGGCGCCGCCGGCCAGCCCCTTGAGGCCGTAGCCCCCCTCCAGCACCGACACCAGCCGGCCCTGGCAGTGCTCGCCGGCGATGGCCAGGCAGAGCTGGCTGAGGGCGGTGTAGTCGGCGTCCTCGAGGAGGAAGTGGCCGAGGGGATCGGCGCGGTGGCCGTCGAATCCGGCCGACACCAGCACCAGCTGGGGGCGGAAGCGGGCGCTGGCGGGTGCCAGGGCGGCCTCCAGGGCGCTGAGCACACCCTGCCCGTCGCTGTAGGAGGGCAGGGGGCAGTTGATCGTGAAGCCCAGCCCGGCCCCCTCTCCCCGCTCCTCGGCGGCGCCGCTGCCGGGGTAGTTGCCCCACTCGTGCACGCTGGCGTAGAGCACGCTGGGGTCGCTCCAGAAGATCGCCTGGGTGCCGTTGCCGTGGTGCAGGTCCCAGTCGATGATCAGCACCCGCTCGAGGCCGTGCACCGCCTGGGCGTGGCGGGCCGCCAGGGCCACGTTGTTGAAGATGCAGAAGCCCATCCCCCGGTCGGCCTCGGCGTGGTGGCCGGGGGGGCGCACCACGGCGAAGGCGTTGTCCAGGCGGCCGGCCAGCACCGCGTCCAGCGCCGCCAGGGTGCCGCCGGCCGCCAGCCGGGCCACGTCTTCGGAATGTTCGCCGATGCTGGTGTCGCCGGTGGAGAGCTGGGTGGCGCCGTAGGCCACCTCCCGGCGCACCGTCTGCAGGTAGCGGGCGCTGTGACAGCGGCGCAGTTCGCGGTCCACGGCCGGCCGGGGCTGGATCAGCCGGCAGCGCTGGAGCAGGCCGCGGCGCTGCAGTTCCGCCTCGATCGCCTCCAGTCGCCGGGGGCTCTCGGGATGGCCCAGGCCCGTGTCGTGCAGGCGGAAGGCCGGATCGATCACCAGTCCGGTGACACCCATCGCTGATCGCCCCCCGGCCACACTTCCCCCACAATCGCTGACACCGGTGCCGGCACTGGCTAGGCAGAGGTGAGAACGGCACTCCGCCGATGATCGCCCCTCCCGCAGCGCCGTCCCGGCCGCCTGAGGCCCTGCCGCCCCAGGCGGTGGAGCGCACCACGCGGCTGATCCGCCAGCACCGCGGCCGCGCCGATGCTCTGATCGAGGTGCTGCACCAGGTGCAGGAGCTCTACGGCTACCTGCCGCCGGGGGCCCTGGCCCAGGTGGCCCGGGAGCTGAAGCTTCCCCTGGCGCGGGTGCACGGGGTGGCCAGCTTCTACCACCTGTTCCGGCTGGAGGCGCCCACCGCCCACCGCTGCGCGGTGTGCCTGGGCACCGCCTGCTTCGTGAAGGGAGGCGGCGAGCTGGCGCAGCGGATCGAGCAACGCCTGGGGCTGCGGATGGACGATGCCGCCGGCAACGGCACCTGGGCCCTGGAGCACGTGAGCTGCCTGGGGGCCTGCGGCCAGGCGCCGGTGCTGGTGGTGGACGGCCAGCTGGAACCGCGCCTGCCGATGGACGATCCCACCGCCCTCGACGTCCGCCTGGCCGCCCTGGGGCTCACGGCCGCGGCGGAGCCTGACCCCAGCGGAGCCGCCTGATGGCCACCACGCCCCAGTTGCAACTGCGCTGCTGCGCCGCCAGCGGCTGCCGCTCCGCCGGCTCCGAGGCCCTGCAGGCGGCCCTGCTCGCCGCCCGCGACCAGCTCGGCGGTGCCGCCGAGGCGGTGACGATCAAGCCGGTGGGCTGCCTGCGGCTGTGCGGTCGCGGCCCCCTGGTGGCCCTCGACCGCAGCGGTGGCGACGGCCAGGCCGCAGAGGGCGGCAGCACCGAGCTCTACGCCGAGCTCAGCCCCGAGCAGGCCCCCGCCCTGCTGGCGGCGGCCACCGGCCTGGGGGAGGCGCCGACCGCCCAGCGCCTCGATCCCGCCCATCCCTTCTTCGCCCTGCAGAAGCCGGTGGTGCTGGAGGGCTGCGGGGTGGTGAACCCGGAGTCGATCGCCGACGCCCTGGCCCACGGCACCTATGCCCAGCTGCGGCGGGTGCTGCTGGAATGCAGCCCCGAGCAGGTGCGCGACCAGGTGAAACGCAGCGGCCTGCGCGGCCGCGGTGGCGCTGGCTACCCCACCGGCCTGAAGTGGGACACGGTGGCCCTGCAGCCCCCCGGCCCCCGC
>JAWOBH010000326.1:0-7230 GCA_046498125.1 Prochlorococcaceae cyanobacterium
GCCAGGTTCCCCGCACCCTGGTGATCACCGCGCCGGAGTGGCAGCTCCAGCACCGTGAGGCAGTCGTCGAGTTCGCGCGGCAGCTGCCACTCCGGCGCGGTGATCACCAGGGTGCGGGGAACCTTGCGCAGCTGGGCGGCCAGGTTGCGCAGCCGGCGGGAGTTGCCGGCGTCGTCGCAGTAGCGGTGGAAGTCGCGCAGCAACAGGATCGCCCCCTGGTCGGCCGGCAGGGGATCGAGGCAGCCCAGGGCCGCCATCGGGTTGCGGGCCGCCTCCCCCTGGCGGTTGGGGGCACCGCTGAGGCCATCGATGAAGTCCCAGCGCAGCAGGGTGCGGCCGCCCAGCCGCTGGGCGGCCTGCGCCAGCAGCGTTTCCACCCGCTCCTCCTCGAGGCTGCGGATCCACAGAATCGGGGTGCGGGCGCGGATCAGCAGGTCGAGATGGTCGCTCCAGGGGCCGCTGGTCATGGGCGCTGCGTCGAGGCATCCGGGCCGCCCTGGCCCTGGCCCTGGCGCTGCCGCAGGGCCGCCAGGGCCGACCAACGCGGATCCCCGGCCATGGGCCGGTGGCCCCAGCTGGCCGGGCCGGGACACTCCGGACCGCAGCGGTTGACCAGGGGCAGCTGCAGGCTGAGCTGCTCGAAGGTCCAGTGCCCCGGATCGAAGCTGCCGGCGGGATCGATCCCCTCGCCGAGGTCGTCGAGAAGCTCGTCGCCGGCCATCGCCAGCATGGCCTCACCTTCCTGCCCCAGGCCGGCCTGACCGCTGGCTCGGGCCGGATCCCCCAGCCAGAGCAGTTCCCGGGTGCGGAAGTCCAGGGGGTGGTTGTAGTGCTGCAGGCAGCGGTCGCAGCAGAGGGTCACGATGGTTTCGGCTTCGCCCTCCACCTCCAGCACGCTGCCGCGGTGCACAGCCCGCACCCGGCCGCGCACGGGGGTGAGGCTGGCGAGGCCCTCCAGGTGCTGCTCCAGGGTCCAGGAGCGCCCCTCGGCGAGGGGCCGGAGGTCCTGGATCGGCACCGGCCGCAGCCCATCACCGCTGGTGGAGCCCTGGGTGCCGCCGGTCATGGCCCTACTTGCGGCTCTTGGGCTCGAACGGCAGCCGGCCCGAGGACGACCCGCCGGCTGCGGCACCGGCCGGCACGGTGACGGACTGCTGGGACAGCTGCTGGTCGAGGATCTTCTGCAGGTTGTCCGGCAGGGCTTCGCGGGTGAGCAGGAAGGTCTGCAGGGCCTGGAAGATGTTGGCCACCACCATGTAGAGCAGCACGCCGGCGGGCAGAGGGAAGAACAGGAACATGGCCGTGATCATCACGGGCGTGATCTTGTTGGCCGTTGACTGCTGGGGATTCGGTGGCATCCCCATGCCCGAAAGGATCTGGGAGAGGAACAGGCTGGCGCCGAAGCCGGCCACCAGGATGGCGATATCCCAGTTCACGCCGCCGTCACCCATGAAGCCCACCTGACCCAGGGCCTGGATGAACAGGAAGCCGGTGCGGGCGGCCAGCCCAGGAATCTTGGCCTCCACCGTGGCGTCGCCCTCCGCCAGGGCGGTGATCGTGCCGCTGGCATCCACCTGCACCACACCCTCGCCCTTGGTCACTGTCCAGTCGGGCTGGAAGCGGCTGCCGTTGTCCTCCCCGGCGAGCAACGAGCTGAAGCTCTCGCCGTCCTTGCTGTGCAGGCTCACCGTCTGCCGGTCGCCAACAGCCAGCTTGGTGCCGCTCTCCAGGGTGCCGATCACCGGCACATGGTTGCTGGAGCTGAGGAAGATCGAGTGGCTGGCGGTGTTGAAGGGCTTGGTCTCCACCGTCGCGATCTGATCGGCCGGCAGCACCTTCACGTTGAAGGTGTAGGGGACGTCGGCAAACGGTGAGCCCCGCAGGGTGGCGAACAGGGCGAACAGGATCGGCATCTGCACCAGCAGGGGCAGACAGCCCGCCAGGGGGCTGCCGAATTCCTTCATCAGTTTGCCGAGTTCCTCCTGCTGCTTCTGGGGGTTGTTGGCATGCTTGCTGCGGATCTCGGCCTGGCGCTGCTGCATCACCGGCTGGGCGATGCGCATGCGGCGGGCGTTGCGGATCGAGCCGGCGCTCAGGGGGAACAGGGCCAGGCGGATCACCACCGTGAGGGCGACGATCGCCAGGCCGTAGCTGGGTACCAATCCGTAGAAGAAATCGAGGATCGGAATCAGCAGGTTGTCGGAGATGTACCCGATCACGGCGAGGGGAGCTGGGGGCAGGGGGTCAGCGTGGCTCAGTGTGCCTGAGCGCTGTGGCGGGTCGGGGGTGCGGAAGTCCCCGGATTCAGGCGGCCATGCCTTTGGGACGGGCCGGGGCCGCGCAGGCGGCACGTCGCTCGTCGATGTAGGCCTCCACCTCGCGGAAGCGGGGCAGCGAGCGCATCTCCAGCTTGGCGCCGTCCTTGAGCACCAGCACCATGTCGCCCCAGGCACCGAAGCCGCGGGGCACGCTGCGCACCTCCCGGATCTGGCTGTACACCACCTGGCTGCGGTCGCGGCCCATCCAGCCGCCGGTGACCTCGATGCGGCGGCTGGTGATGCGGAAGCGCAGCCACAGCGCCCGCACGATCGCCCCCACGGCGAAGGGAATGCCGATCACGGTGAGCCCGAACAGCAGGTTGATCAGCAGATCGCCACGGGCCGGCCCGCCCACGTAGAAATCGGTTTCCTGAAGCGCTTGCCGGCTGTCGCCGCCGTTCGGCTGGTTCATGGCGTCAGACCTGCCCGTTGCAGAAGGTGCTGGCATTCTCCCAGCAGGAGGCCGCTGTCGCGCTCGGCGCTGCCGGGCTTGAGCCCGATCAGCAGCCACACCGGACCGTCCGGGTGGGCGATCGGCAGCTCCTGGAGCTGCTGGTGCAGCAGGCGCCGCAGGCGGTTGCGGCGCACGGCGCGCTTGTGCACCTTGGTGCTCACCACCACCCCGGCGCGCCAGGGGCTGGGAGGATGGCGGCGCTGGCCGGGTGGCAGCATGTCTGGCCGGGCCGGCAGCCAGCGCAGCACCAAAAAAGGGCCGTGGCAGGCACGGCCCTTGCGGTAGATCGTGCTGAAGGGACGTTGACCGCAGAGCCGATGCCGCTGGGGCAGGGCCATCGACGCGCCCGCTCAGGTGGACCGGATCACAGTGCCCCTCAGACCGCCAGGCGGGAACGGCCGCGACGACGGCGGGCGCGGATCACGCGCTTGCCGGTGTGGGTGCGCATGCGCACCCTGAAGCCGGAGACCCGCTTGCGCTTGCGGCTGGTTCCTTCGAGTGTGCGCTTGGTCATGGCTCTGTGGTTGCCCCCTCTGCCCGTCTGAAAATTTCGCGATCGTCAACCTATCAGGCCATCGTCAGGGGTCGATCTGGATCAGCCAGCTGCCCAGGTAGCCCGACACGGGCACGTCACCGGGAGCCTGGGCCAGGGCATTGAACTGGAACATGCCGGGATTGAAGGGGTTGAACAGGCGCATGTTCACGCCGATCATCTGGTCGTCGGGAACCGGCGTGTCCGGGAAGATGTCGAGCACCCGGCCGTTCTCGCTCAGCTCGATCGTGGCCGGGATGGTCTCCAGGCAGCGGGTGCGGGCCAGCATGCCGCCCTCCCGCATGGTGCACAGACGCACCCGGCTGGTGTCGATGGTGGCGTCGAAGTGCTCAGGGATCGTGACCGTGAGCTTGAGGATGGCGTTGTTGCGGTCCCGGGGCCGCAGGATCAGGAAATACTCCGACCGTCTGCTCCGCTCCGTATTGGTCAGGAAGTAATAGAGCCGGCGGTAGTCGGGGTTGTTCTCCCAGCGGAATTCCAGCAGGCTCGGCGTGCCCTGGGCCAGGGCGCCGCTCTGGGGAGCGGCCAGGCCGACCACACCCACCCCGAGGGCGGCCGCCAGCAGGGCCAGCAGGCGGCTGCGCTGGCGGTGGCCCCTGCCCCCACGGCTGGTGGGCTGGGGGCTGGAGGGTGAGCTGGCCTGTGCGGACCTCTGGCGCGGTTGGCGTGGTTGGCGCAGCTGGTGCGGCGGTGAGAGAAAACCCATGGGCTGGCTTGGACGGCAGGGGGAGATGACAGCAATTCTCAGCAGCTGCCCGGGGTCAGGGCGCAGCCGGTGGCCGGCCCGCTAGCTGGCGCGGTCGGGACGGAGACGGCTGGCCTCGCGCAGATAGGGGTGGCAGGCCTGCCGGTGGGGCTCCATCCAGGCGTGGGCCAGCAGGCGGATGCAGCGCGGCAGGTCGCCCGCCACCGCCATCTGCTGGCAGTCGAGCAGGGCCACCTGCTCCCAGCCCGCCCGGCGGCGGGCGATGGCGGCTGGGAAGCAGGCGTCCAGGTCGGCGGTGACGGAGAAGGTCACCGACACCACCCGTTCGCCCTCGAGGCCGTTGCGCTCCACCAGCTCCGCCACCAGCTCCGCCACCGCCGCGTCGATCGCTTCGCAGGTGTTGGCCGCCGCGGTGGTGGCGCCGCGCAGGGCCCGCAGCTGCAGGGGGACGCTCATGGACGCCAGAGCCAGAGGGGCTGGCCGCTCCAGCTCAGCTCCAGGCTGACGACGTGCACCAGGGCCCGCAGGCTGGAGCGGCCTGGGATCAGGCCGGCGAAGCGCTTCGGCGGTGTGCCGAACTCGGTGGGCCGGCAGCGCTCGGGATCGAGGCCGGCCAGCTCAGCGGCCAGGCGCCGGGCCCGGTCCTCGTCGCCGAGCTCATCCACCAGGCCGTGCTCCAGGGCCTGGGCACCACTGAACACGCGGCCATCGGCAAAGGCGCGCACCGTCTTCTCGGCCAGGGAGCGGCCCTCGGCCACCGCTGTCACGAACTGGCCATAACTGGAGTCGATCAGACCCTGCAGCAACTCCCGTTCAGCCTCGGTGAGGGGTCGATCGGGCGACAGGATGTCCTTATACAAACCGCTCTTCACGGTTTCGAAGCTCACCCCCAGGCGTTTGAGCAGCTTGGAGAGGTTGTTGCCCCGCAGGATCACGCCGATCGAGCCGGTGATCGTGCCGGGGTTGGCCACCACCTTCTCGGCCGCCACGCCGATGTAAACGCCCCCTGAGGCGGAGATGTTGCCGAAACTGGCCACCACCCGGCAGCCCTTCTGGCGCAGCCGCAGCAGGGCGGAGTGGATCTCCTGGCTGTCGCCCACGGTGCCGCCGGGACTGTCGATGCGCAGCAGCAGGGCCGGGCACTCCCGCTGCTCCACCTGGCGGATGGCCTTGAGCACACGCTTGCGGGTGCCCCCGGCGATCGGTCCTTCGATGGCGATCCGGGCCAGGGTGCGGCGGGTCTTGCGGCGCCAGGGCCAGGCCATGCGCTGTGATGTCGGAGTGGCTGGATCTTAAAAACAGGCCACCGATCTGCCCTCTGCCCTTTCGCTGTTGCCTTCCCCGTTGCGGCCCCTGGCGATGCTGCTGCCCTTTGCCCTCTGGGGCACGGCGATGGCGGCGATGCGGCCCCTGCTCGATGGCGGCAGCCCCCTGCAGGTGGCCTGCCTGCGGCTGCTGCCCGCCGGAGCGTTGGTGCTGCTGGCGGCCCTGCTGCTGCGCCGCCCGCTGGCGGTGGATCGCCGCGACTGGCCCTGGCTGCTGGCCTTCACCCTCGTGGACGCCAGCCTGTTCCAGGGACTGCTGGCCCGCGGCCTGGGCCAGACCGGAGCGGGCCTGGGATCGGTGCTGATCGACTCCCAGCCCCTGCTGGTGGCCCTGCTGGCCCGCAGTCTGTTCGGCGAGGCGATCAACCCGGTGGGCTGGCTGGGTCTGCTGCTGGGGTTGCTGGGGATCGTCTGTCTGGGCCTGCCGGCGGCGGTGCTGCGCCACTGGTGGCTGGAGGGACCGATCGCCACCGGGGTGCGCCCCTGGAGCCACGGTGAGCTCTGGATGCTGGGGGCCGCCGCGGCGATGGCGGTGGGCACGGTGCTCTGCCGCTATGCCACCCGTCACAGCGATCCGGTGGTGGTCACCGGCTGGCACCTGCTGCTCGGGGGCCTGCCGCTGCTGGTGCTGGCCGAGCTGCCGGTGCGCCAGGGTGCCGCCTGGCTGCCCCAGTGGTCGGGCGGCCAGTGGGCACTGATGGCCTATGCGGCCCTGTTCGGCAGCGCCCTGGCCTACGGCCTGTTCTTCTGGTTCGCCAGCCGCGGCGACCTCACCGGGTTCACCGCCCTCACCTTTCTCACTCCCGTGTTCGCGCTGCTCTGCGGCGTGCTCTGGCTAGACGAGCAACTGCAGCCCCTGCAGTGGCTGGGGGCCGGGCTGGCCCTGGGCTCGGTGCTGCTGATCAACCGCCGCCAGGTGCTGTGGCAGGCCCTGCCCCTGGCCGCCACCGGCGGCGAGGGAGTCTGATGCGCCTCCTGGTGGTGAGCACCCCGGTGGGGGCCCTGGGCAGCGGCCGCGGCGGTGGGGTGGAGATCACCGCCCTGGCGCTGGTGGCCGGGTTGCTCGAGCGCGGCCACCAGCTCACCGTGCTGGCCGCCGAAGGCTCCACCCTGCCGGCCTCCTGCGCTGCGGCCGCGCTCTGGGCCGAGCCCGGCGTGGACCAGCCCAGCTGGCAGCACCGGCCGCGCGGTGCTGCGGTGGAACTGCCCGCCGACGCCCTGCTGGGCCACCTCTGGCGCCGGGCCCTGCTGCGGCAGGCCGAGTTCGACGTGATCCTCAACCTCGCCTACGACTGGCTGCCCCTCTGGCTCACGCCGCACACCGCCACTCCCCTGGCCCATCTGGTGAGCATGGGCTCGGTGGCGGACGTGATGGATGGGCTGATCGCCGAGATCGCCCGCAGTCACCCCCGGCACCTGGCCTTCCACACCGCCGCCCAGGCGGCCGACTTCGACCTGCCCCAGCCGCCGCGGCTGGTGGGCAACGGCTTCGACCTCAGCCGCTACCACTTTCAGGCCGCGCCGGCCGAGCTGCTGGGCTGGGCCGGCCGGATCGCCCCGGAGAAGGGCCTGGAGGACGCGGCGGCGGCGGCGGCCCGGTTGGGGTTGCCCCTGGCGGTGTGGGGCCTGCAGGAGGATCCCGCCTACGCCCGCCACGTGGAGGCCTCGGTGCCGCCGGGGACGCTGCAGTGGCGGGGCTTCCTGCCCACCGACCAATTGCAGGCGGGACTGGGCCGCTGTGCCGTGCTGCTCAACACCCCCAAGTGGAACGAGGCCTTCGGCAATGTGGTGGTGGAGGCCCTGGCCTGCGGGGTGCCGGTGGCGGCCTATGCCCGCGGCGGGCCTGGCGAGCTGGTGCAGGAGGGGCACACCGG
>JAWOBH010000334.1:0-5179 GCA_046498125.1 Prochlorococcaceae cyanobacterium
AGCCAGCGCAGGTTCAGCCACTGCTCATTCACCGGCCAGCCCTTCACCGAGGGCGGCTCGAAGGGCGGCTGCCCCATGGCCTGCAGGCCGCGCAGGCTGATGGCGATGACATCGGGGTGGCGGCTGCCGAGCAGGCGCAGGCTGCGGGCCACCACCTCGATCGGATCGGCCAGGCGCAGGCCCTGCTTGCGGCTTTCGATCGCTTCCGGGGCGGCGGCGATGGCGTCCATCAACCAGGGAATCGAGAGCTGCTGCTGGCGCCAGCCGTTGGCGATGGCCTCGAGGCGCTGCGGCGGTGGCGGGCCGCCCACTTGCTGGCGCCAGATCCGGGCACTGATGTGGCGGGCGGTGGCGGGTTGCTCCGCCAGCCAGGCCGCCAGGCTCTCGGCATCGAAGGTGTGGGTGCGGCCAAGAATGGTTTTGGGGCCGAAGTCGTGCCGGCGGGGATCAACCACCAGCTGGGGCTCACCATCCGGCTGGGGGCGATCGAGGCGGTAGCCGCTGAGGGCCCGGGCCGCCTCGCGCACATCGGCTTCGCTGTACGTCCCTTCGCCGAGGGAAAAGAGCTCGAGCAGCTCGCGGGCGAGGTTTTCGTTGGGGTTGGAGCGGTGGTTGGCCGGGCCGTTGAGGGAGATCTGCAGGGCCGGATCCAGCACCATGGCGGTGAGCAGCTCGCCGTAGCTGCCATCCAGATGCCGGCTGATGGTGGCGATCTGACGCTCCAGCAGCTCCACGTCCGGCAGCTGACGCCAGTTCACAGGGAACACCCCCAACCACAGCTGCACCCGCCAGAGGCGGCGCTGATCGGTTCCCCAGGCGAGCTGCGACAGCCAGCTGCGCTGCAGGGCTTCCGCCTGGCTGCGCTTACAGGCGCCCCGCTCTTCGCGGGGCAGGGCGCTGCAGGATTCGGAAGGGGCCTGCATTCCAGGTGAGTCGCCTGCCGATGAAATCTAGGGATACCGGCCCGGATCGTCGGCTGGTGTCGGGCGTGACCACACCCAGTGGCCATCGCGCTGCAGTTCGCTGGCGAAGCGGGATCCGGTCGCCATCAGCGCCTCGTGCTCGCTGGGGGTGAGCACCAGTGCGTCGCAGCAGAGCGGCAGCTGCTCCAGTGGCCAGTGCCGAAGTCGCTCATGCTGTGGGCCGCTGGCGCCTGAGTCGATCAGCAACAAATCCAGGTCGCTGCCCACGCCGGCTGTGCCTCGGCCATAACTGCCGAACATCCCCACCCGCTCCAATGAAGGGACCCGGCAGGCCTGCTCTTCAACCCAGGCCGTCAGCTGCCTCATCACCTGCTCGGGGTCAGGCCAGCGCATCACGGATTGCGTCAACAAGCGCACGGGCATGGCTGAGAGCGTCGTCACTTTGCAGACGACCGAAGTGGTCGGTGGGGGCCCCATCCGGCAGGCTATCGGGATAGCGGGTGGGGATGTAGAGGGCATCGAGGATGCGCAGCCGATCCTCCAGATCCGTCACCGCCTGGCTCAGCCTGGACGACATCGATGGGGGCAGGTCGCGGAAGGATCGGCCCAGGCCATGACCCCACACCTGCTGGCCGAGGCTGAGGTGCAGCGCCTTCAAGGCCTTTTCCACAGCCTGGTGGCAGGCGAAACAGGCCCATTCATGGTGCCCAGCCCTGGCGCTCACCAGGGCCTGCTCGAGATCGGCCTGCGCCTGGTGCAGCCAGTCGGCGGAACGGTTCATGCCGGCATTGTGGCTGGCGTGGTGGCAGCAGCTCCCACCCTGATGCAACAGACCTAGCCAGGGGCCATGACGGTGGTACCTCCAGCTGTTCCTACGGAAGCCCTCACTGCTGAGCAGCGCCGCGGCTTTCCGCCCCTCTGCCCCGACCTGCGTCTCGATCTGCAGGAGATCTGGCAGGTGTAGTCGCTCGCCGGTGATCTGGTGACCATGGTTTTAGCCTCACACTGATGAGCGCAGACGCGATCAGAATCGCCCCTGAGTGCGCACAGCCCTCGGGGATGTGGGAGTGCCGGTGGATCTGCTGGTGTACGGCCAGCTAGAGGCCGTCAAGCTGGGAGGATCGCGTTGGCATGTGCTTGGTCATGCGGCTCGAAGCGGGAGGGTGCTGTATGTGGCCGAGTGAAGATGCCGATCTGCTGCTGATCACCGTGCGACGTCACCTGCGCTCCATGGCGATGAGCCTGGATCCGGCGTTCGCGCAGGAAGACTGGGGCTTCCTGGCGCAGCAGTCGCTGGAGAAGGTGCTGAAGGCCAGCATCGTCCTGGCGGACCGGGAGCCACCTCTCAGCCATGAACTCAGCACCCTGGCTGATCTGGTGGGGGTTTCGCTCACGCCACTGCTGCTTGGCCTGTAACCCTTTGCCGCGAAAGCTCGCTACAGCGCTGAGGAAACACCCCTGCCCGGAGAGCGGCAGCCGATTCTCGCTGCCCTGGAAGGGCTCACCCAAGGCCTGGAGGCCCGGCTGAACCGTTGACCCAGCTGAGCCCTACCCCGCCAGATGGGCCGCCAGCTCAGCGAGGCCTACGGCCTCAACCCCTGGTGCCATTGGGAAGCCGCGACTGAGGGCAGGTATCAGGCTGCGTTTCACTTCGATTGCACAGCTGGGAGGGTTTCGAGCACGCAACCCTCCCAGCTGGCACCGGCCACGGCGTGACCGAGTACCCCATCGGCGGAATCACCCCAATCGAACCACAGGCTTGACGCAAGCTCGTAAGGAGTCCTTACGACAAGGAGGCATCAGGCCTAAGGTGAGAGGAGGGACGGGCTTGCCACCGATGGACGTCGCCACACTCACGGCCAAGGGGCAGGTCACGGTGCCGAAGGCCGTGCGTGAGGCCCTGGGATTGCGGCAAGGCGACCAGCTCAGTTGGGAGCTGGAAGATGGGTCGGTGCGGGTGCGGGCGGTGACGCCGTTGGATCTGGCCTATCTCCATGGGCTGGAGAGGGGCCTGAGCGAGTGGAGCAGCCCGGCGGACGAGGAAGCGTTCCGCGATCTGTGAGCGCCTTCGAGACCTACACGGTGGTGCGGGTGCCGTTCCCATTCACGGAGCGGCAGGCCCAGAAGCAGCGGCCAGCGGTGGTGCTCTCACGGCCCAGCTTTCAGCGAGGCTGTGGCCATCTGCTGCTGGCGATGATCACATCGGCACGGCAATCCTCGTGGCCCCTCGATTGGCCCCTTGACGATCTCCAGGCCGCTGGCCTGCCCCAAGCCTGCCTGGTGCGCTTCAAGCTGTTCACCCTTGATGAGCGACTGGTGTTGGGGAAGCTGGGCGCTCTGGCCGCCACCGATCGTGCCGGCGTGTCGGCCCAGCTGGGCCATCTGCTGCCCGCCGGGACCAGATCCGTCAGGCCAGCCACTCCTGGGGGAGGCCGCCCGGCTCGGCCTGGGCTGCCGGCAGCTGGGGCGGATCGTTGAGCAGTTCGCTGGCGACAGGCGGTCGGGCTGGGCCAACCACCACAGCAAGGCATGGGTGTGGTGGTTCCCTCTGAGCCGCAAGGCACAGTAGCCGGAACCAGCTGCTCCGAGCTTTATGGCCTCGAGGGCTGCGTGATCGGCCAGGGGGGCGCTCGCGAATGCAGCCCTCTTTGAGGTTCTCGACGCGTGACATCTCCCTCTGGGTTGGCTTAGCGTCAACGCGGCGACCGCACCAGGGCCTTCGCAGCCTCAGTTCTGGATGGCCTCTCACCCGGCGCGACAGCAGGCGATCCGGCGCTGCCTGGAGCAGGGGGAAGCACCTGCGCGGGTGGCGGCCGAGCTGGGTGTGGCGGCGGCGACGTTGCGGGGCTGGCTGCGGTGGGCGCGACTGGAGCGGGAGCTGGCGGCAGTGCGGCAGGAGCGCGACGCGCTGCAACAGCGGCAGGCGCAACTGGTGACGGAACTGCACCAGGCAGCAGCGGCGCTGGCGGAGCTCAAGCTGCTGCTGGATCGGGCCGATCCTGGAGAACGCAGGGCTGCTGGCTGAGTTCGCGGGCCCGGCCGCAACACGCCTGTTCTGCAGCGGCGATCCGCTCGCGCCAGGGAGCCAGCGCTGCCTGCACCTGCTGGGCTGACCATTGCCGCTGGCGAGCCTGGCGCAGCAGCTGCAGCAGCTCCACCACCAGGGGGTGATTGGAGCGGATGGCGCCGTGGCGCTGCAGCACCGCGGCCGGCGGCTCGGCGATGGGGCGGTAACGCCGCACGAGCTCGGGGTAGGCAGAAGCGAGGGCGGTGTTGCTGGCATTGAGCCCGGCAATCAATAGCAGGCCGGTGGTGTGGGCGTTGAGACAGAGCAGGGTGAGATCGGGGCGGTGCTGGCGCAGGATCGGCAGCAGCTTCCACACATCACCGGTCCAGGAGCCGGTGCGGCGGCGGCGGCAGGCCTGGGCGGGATGGCAGGGGTAGATGTCGTCGAGCACCACCAGGCCCCAGGGGGCCATGTGCTGCTCGGTGTGGATGAAATCGCGCAGGGCGAACTCGAACAGGTGCATGCCATCGATGAAGGCCAGCTCCGGCGCGGGCTGCAGCTGGCTGTGGGCCTGGCTGGCAAAGAAGGCGTCACTGCTGCAGGCCACGATGCGGGCCGTGGGCGGCAGCTCCACGCTGAGCCTGAGCTCGGGCCGCGGGTCGATGCCGATGGCCGCGCCGCTGGCACAGGCGAGGCTCACCCCCTCATCCACGCCGATCTCCAGATACAGAGCCGGCTCCAGCCAGCGATGCAACCAGGCCAGCAGGGTGTGTTTGGACGTATCACCCCAGAGGGCGTTCTCCTCCTGGCTGCCGCCGAAGCCAGCGCGGTTGGCGGCGTAGGCGGAGCTGAGCTGTTGGTAGATCGCCTCGGGGGCGGACTCGCCGAGCAGGGCAGCGATGTCCTGCCAGCGTTGGATGGCTTCTCTGTGGTCGCCCTGGGCAAGGCAGCGCTCGGCCTCCTGGATCAGCAGCGGCAGGTGGGGCTCGATTCCCCTGGGGAGGCCGTGATCCAACGCGGCGTGCAGGTGCTCCATGGCTGGATCGGGCTGGCCCACCAGCAGGAAGGCGCGCCCCAGGTGGCTGGCTGCTGTGGCGTAGGCGCTGTGGGCTGCATTCACGGCTTGGGAGGCTCGGCCATCCGCGCACTCATCAGTATGGGAACCCCAGTTGAAGGGGCACAGCGGATGGGGTGTCTTCATGCCGGCGGCTTTAAGGTGAAGATCCTTCCGCTGGGGTCATGACGCTTG
>JAWOBH010000067.1:0-3507 GCA_046498125.1 Prochlorococcaceae cyanobacterium
GCTATGGCTACGTGTTTGTGCCCGATGGCCAGCCTCGCAGCCGTTAGGTCGGTTCTGCGCTACGGCCTGCCCGGCCTGGGGGTGGCCCTGCTGGTGGCGGTCCAGCTGCAGATGCTGCTGGCGGAGCGCCTGCAGCGCGACCGGATTGCCCAGCAGGGGCCGGAGGTGCTGTTCCAGCTGCGGCTGGCGGAGCTGGCCCTCGACCGGCTGCCGCCGGCCAAACTCGCCCGGCTCAGCGGCCTGCCCCTGCGGGTGGGGGCGACACCGCCGACCCGCCGCGACCGGGTCCTGGAGGACCAGGCGGCGTTGCTGCGCCAGCTGCTCTGCCCGGCCGCCGAGCCCTGCCCCGCGGTGCTGCCGGCGGCAGGCCCCCAGCGGGGGGTGTGGGTGGAGGTGCTGGCTCCCCTCGATCCGGTGTGGCTGCTGGTGCCGATTCCCCCCGTGCGCCCCTGGCCCCCGGATCCCTGGCTGCTGCTGGTGGGCCTGGGCCTGGGCACCAGCACAGCCCTGCTGCTGTTCTTCTGGTGGGAGGTGCAGCGGCCGCTGCTGCAGCTGCAGAAGGCACTGGCGCGGGTGGGCCAGCACCAGTGGCCCGGCCTGCAGCGCGAGCGCGGAACGGCGATGGTGCGGCAGCTCACCGCCCGCTTCAACGCCACGGTGCAGCGCCTGCAGACAGCGGAACGGGAGCGGGCCGTGATGCTGGCGGGCATCGCCCACGACCTCAAGAGTCCGATCACCCGGCTGCGCTTCCGCCTCAGCCTGGCCGACCTGCCGGCCTCCGATCTGCGCCAGGCGGAGGCCGACCTGGCGGCGATGGAGCGGATCACCGGCCAGTTCCTGCAGTTCTCCGGTGGCGGCGACAACGAGGCCGCCGTGGCCGTGCCGCTTGAGCAGCTGCTGGCCGAGCAGACCGCCGGGCTGGATGCCGCCGAGCTGGAGCTCGACCTGGAGCCGCTGGAGCGGGTGGTGCAGCCGGTGGCCCTGGCCCGGGCCGTGGCCAACCTGATCGATAACGCCCGCAGCCATGGCGCGCCGCCCCTGTGCCTGGAACTGCGGGCTGCCGAACCGGCGGGAGAGGGCTTTCGGATCGTGCTCTGGGATCGCGGAGCGGGCATCGTTGCCGAGCAGTGGGATCAGGCCCTGGTGCCGTTTCAGCGCCTCGACGCCGCCCGCGGCGGCCGCGGCCACTGCGGCCTGGGTCTGGCGATCGCCGCCCGGGTGGCCCGCGCCCACGGTGGCCGGCTGGAGCGGCTGGAGGGGGCTGGCACCAGGCGGTTTGGCATCGCCCTGCTGGGCCGCTCCATGGCCCCACCTCAGAACCGCGCGTAGAGGGGCAGCTGGCGGTCCGGTTCAGTCCCATCCCGCCGGCCCGCTGCCTGCACGGTTCATGGGTGCCGGCTCACCTGTTCGCCAGTCCCATGGGCGCTGACGCTGGGTGCGGCTGCCCGGGGCCTGTTCGGTGGGGCGGTGTCGGGCTGCTAGTCGGACTGTGAGGTCTCGGATTGCGAGACCTGAGGATCCCCGGTGATGCCCGGGCTGAACCAGCGGGCCAGGACCGAGACATCGTCGTTGCCGTGGCCCGCCGCCAGCAGGACGTCCTCCATGGCGGCCACCAGCTGGCTCACGGGCAGCTCAACCCCGGCGGCGGCCGCCGCCTCCAGGGCAATGGCCAGGTCCTTGCGGTGCAGGGCCAGCCGGAAACCCAGGGGGAACCGGCCTTCCAGCATCGTGGCGGCGCGGTGGTCGAGGGCCCAGGAGCCGGCGGCACCGGCCGCCAGGGCCTCCCGCACCCGGGCCATCGGCAGGCCCAGACGTTGTCCCAGGACCATCGCCTCGGCCACAGCGGCATAGCTGCCCGCCACCAGCACCTGGTTTACGGCCTTGGCCTGCTGGCCGGCGCCCACCGGGCCGAGGTGGGTGATGCGGCTGCCCACCACCTCCAGCACGGGCCGGGCCCGCTCCAGATCGGCGGCGGCGCCCCCCACCAGCACCGACAGACTGCCGGCCCGGGCGCCTTCGGTGCCACCGGTCACGGGGGCATCGAGGTAGGCCACCTGTCGCCGGGCCAGCTCGCCAGCCAGGGCCTGGCTGGTGGCCGGGGCGATGGTGGAGAAGTCCAGCACCAGGCTGCCTCCGGCCAGGCTGGGCCCCACATGCTCCAGCACGGCCCGCACGGCGGCGTCATCGCTGAGGCACAGGCAGATCAGCTCGGCGGCTGCCGCCGCCTCCGGCGCCGAGGCGGCGGCCACAGCCCCCGCGGCCACCAGAGTCGCCTCCGGCCCGGGGCTGCGGTTGTGGACCGTGAGCGGGAAACCGGCCCGGGCCAGGTTGGCGGCCATGGGCCCGCCGAGGGCCCCGAGCCCGAAGAAGGCCACGGCGGGCCGGGACCCGGCTGGCTTGGCCCCGGCCATGGCCGGATTCAGGCCTCGTCGAGGGCGGCCACGCCGGGCAGCACCTTGCCCTCCAGCAGCTCCAGGCTGGCGCCGCCGCCGGTGGAGATGTGGCTCATCCGGTCGGCCACGCCCACCTTCTCCACGGCCGCCACCGAGTCGCCGCCGCCGATGATCGTGATCGTGCCCTTGGCGCTCAGCTCGGCCAGGGTGTGGGCGATGGCGTTGGTGCCGGCGGCGAATTTGTCGAACTCGAACACGCCCATCGGCCCGTTCCAGATCACCGTCTTGCAATCGGCCAGGGCCTCCTGGAACACCGTCACCGAATCGGGGCCGATGTCCAGACCCATCCAGCCGTCGGGGATGGCCTCGATCGGCGCCACCTGGCTGTTGGCGTCAGGGGCGAAGTTGTCGGCCAGCACCACGTCGGTGGGCAGCAGGAACTGCACTCCCTTGGCCTTGGCCTTGGCCTCCAGCTCGCGGGCCAGCTCCAGCTTGTCCTCCTCCACCAGGCTCTTGCCCACCGCCAGGCCGCGCGCCTTGTAGAAGGTGAAGATCATGCCGCCGCCGATCAGCACCTTGTCGCACTTGTCGATCAGGGCCTCGAGCACGCCGATCTTGCTGCTGACCTTGGAGCCGCCCACGATTGCCGCCAGGGGCCGCTTGGGCGCATCGATGGCCCCCTGGAGGTAGGCCAGCTCCTTCTCCATCAGGTGGCCGGCCACGTTCGGGCTGAGGAACTTGGTCACGCCTTCGGTGGAGGCGTGGGCGCGGTGGGCGGCACCGAAGGCGTCGTTCACGTACACCTCGGCGAGGGAGGCCAGCTGTCTGGCGAACTCGGCCTCGTTCTTCTCCTCCTCGGCGAAGAAGCGCACGTTCTCCAGCAGCACCACGCCGCCGTTGTCGAGGGCTGCCACCTTGGCCTCGGCGTCGGGGCCCACGCAGCTCTCGGTCTTCTCCACCGGCACCCCCAGCAGGTCGCTCAGCCGGGCTGCTGGGGGTGCCGGTGGAGAAGACCGAGAGCTGCGTGGGCCCCGACGCCGAGGCCAAGGTGGCAGCCCTCGACAACGGCGGCGTGGTTCTGCTGGAGAACGTGAACTTCTTCGCCGGTGCTCAG
>JAWOBH010000077.1:0-3241 GCA_046498125.1 Prochlorococcaceae cyanobacterium
AAAACTCACCGGGATCCGGGATCAGTTTGGACCGGACAGCATGGGGGTGCTCACCTCTGCCCGGACCACCAATGAAGACAATTACATCGCCCAGAAATTCACCCGCGTGATGCCCACCCGGGCGCAGGCCTTCTCCTTGTTGGCCACATACACGCCGCTGGCGGGATCGTCGCCCACCCGCAGCACCGCCAGGCCAGGCGGCCGGCCGATGGCGCCCTGGCACCCGGCGATGGTGGCGTGCAGCCGCGCCTCGATCTCAGCGGCGAGCTGGCGACCGTCGAGTCGGATAGCCATGGCGGATTGGGGACTCGCCCCAGCTTGCATCGGCCCTGGCGGCAGCCCGCCTGGCCCTGGGCGGCTAGTTTTGAGCCATGCGACGGCCGCGGCTGCGAACCCTCTGGCGGCGACTGCTGCGGGGCGAGCGTGCCCTGCAGAGTCCGGGCTGGTGGCGCGGCCAGGATGCCGCCGCCGTGCTGCTGGTGTGTCTGCTGGTGGCGCTGGTGTCCAGCTGGCCGTGGCTGGTGGAGCCCAACCTGCGGGCCGGCATGGTGGCGCCCTTCACGGTGCGGGCGCCCCAGGCGGCCCGGGTGGTGGACAGCACCGCGCTGGAGCAGCGCCGCGAGCAGATGCTGCCCCGCACCACGGTGCAGGTGGTGGACGAGGCGGCCAGCGCCCTGCTGCAGCAGCGGCTCGACGAGAGCCTGCAGGCGATCGAGGTCCAGGCCGGCAGCGCCGAGACCCTGGTCAGGCCGGTGTCGCTCACCGAGGCCGAACGCCAGTGGCTGCGGGGTCTGAACAGCGTGCAGCGCACCAGCTGGGAGCGGGAGCTGCGCCAGGCCCAGCTGCGCATGCTCAGCCAGGGCCTGGCGGCCGGCCTGGCGGAGGAGCAGCTGTTCCAGGCGGCCAGCCTGCAGCTCGACGGCCTGCCCAAGGAGGGCCGGGATGTGGGCGCGCGGCTGCTGGTGCACGTGCTCAAGGGCCAGTCGAACCTGCGCAGTGATCCAGGCCTCAGCCAGCGGCGCATCGAGGCGTTGATCAACCAGGAGGGCATTCCCACCATCGCCGTGGAGGCGGGCGATCTGGTGGTGCGGCAGGGCGAGCCGATCAGCCCCCAGGCCTTCGATGTGCTCGATTATTTCGGCCTGGTGAGCCGGCGGGCGCGGCCGCTCAGCTGGCTCCTTCACCTGGTGGAGGCGCTGGCGGCATGCGGCCTGCTGGTGCTGCTGCAGCGCCGCTGGCGGCCGAGCCTGGAGCCGCGCCAGGCGATGCTGTCGCTGGCCACCCTGCTGGCGGTGCAGGGGGTGACTCTCTGGCTGGGCCCCCTCTCCAGTCCGATGCTGCTGCTGGTGCCCCCCACCCTGCTGCTGGCCCAGGGGCTGGGCAGCGGCTGCGGGCTGGCCTGGCTGGCGGCGGCCACCCTGCTCTGGCCCCTGCCCCTCAGCGGCGTGCTGGGGGTGCGGCTGCTGGTGGCGGCGGCCACCGGCACCGCCGCGGCCATGGCCGCCGACCGCCAGCGCAGCCGGGTGGGGCTGCTGCAGCTGGCGGTGCTGCTGCCGGCGGCGGCGGTGCTGCTGCAGTGGCTGCTGCTCCAGGGCCGCGGCCAGCCGGGCCAGATCGACCTGCTGGGGGAGGGGCTGATGCTGGCGGGCCTGCTGATGCTGGGCCTGCTGCTGGGGCCGCTGGTGGAGACATCCTTCGGGTTGCTCACCCGCGCCCGCCTGCTGGAGCTGGCCGACCTGGAGCGGCCGCTGCTGCGCAAGCTCTCCTGCGAGGCGCCGGGCACCTTCGAGCACACGCTGATGATCGCCGGCCTGGCGGAGGAGGGGGCGCGCAGCATCGGCGCCGACGTGGACCTGGTGCGCACCGGCGCCCTATATCACGATGTGGGCAAACTGCACGGCCCGCAATGGTTCATCGAGAACCAGGAGGGGGGCAACAATCCCCACGACCAGCTCGATGACCCCTACGCCAGCGCCGCCATCCTCCAGGCCCACGTGGATGAGGGCCTGCGGCTGGCGCGCCGCTACCGCCTGCCCCGGCCCCTGGCCGACTTCATCCCCGAGCACCAGGGCACCCTCAAGATGGGTTACTTCCTGCACCAGGCGCGGGAGCGCAATCCGGCGGTGGCGGAGGAGCGCTTCCGCTACCGCGGCCCTACCCCCCGCAGCCGTGAAACGGGCATCCTGATGCTGGCGGACGGCTGCGAAGCGGCCCTGCGCTCCCTGCCACCCACCACCACCGAAGCCGAAGCGCGGCAGATGGTGCGGCGCATCCTCGAGTCCCGTCAGCGCGACGGCCAGCTGGCGGCCAGCGGCATCAGCAGGGCCGAGCTGGAGCTGCTGATCCGCGCCTTCGTGCGGGTGTGGAAACGCATGCGCCACCGCCGCATCCCCTACCCGATCCCGGCCCGCAAGGCCTTCAGTGCCTGATGCCCCTGAGCTTCCGGCAGCTCCAGGCCCAGCTGCAGCCCGACTGGGGCCGGGTGAGCGGCGGCCATGGCCCCGACGTGGATGTGCTGATGGTGCCCTCGCTGTCGCTGGAGCAGCAGCAGATGGGGCTGGTGACGGGGGCCCACCACTACGAGGAGCGCCAGCTGTTCGCCCTCATCGGCCTGCGCCACCCCGGCGTGCGCATGGTGTATGCCAGCAGCAAGCCCCTGGCCGAGCTGGTGGTGGACGCGGTGTTGGAGCTGCTGCCCGGGGTGCCCGCCTCCCACGCCCGGCGCCGGCTGCACCTGGTGGACACCGATGACGCCTCCAACCGGCCGCTGACGGCCAAGCTGCTGGAGCGGCCGGCCCTGCTGCAGCGCATCGCCGAGCTGCTGCGCCCCGGCCGCAGCTTCATCAGCTGCTTCGTGGTGAGCGATCTGGAGCGCCAGCTCTCGGAGCGCCTGCAGGTGCCCCTGCTGGGCACCGATCCGGCCCTGGCCCACTGGGGCAGCAAGGCCGGAAGCCGGGCGCTGTTCGCCCGCCAGGGGGTGCCCCATCCCCCCGGCAGCGGCCTGGTGCACACGCTCCCCGATCTGGCGGAGGCCACCGCCGAGCTCTGGGAAGGCCAGCCCGCGCTGCGCCGCTGCGTGGTGAAGCTCAACCAGGGGTTCAGTGGCGAGGGCAACGCCTGCCTGGCCCTCGATCCCCTGCAGCTGGCCGAGCTGCCGGCGCGGGGTCGGCGCCATTGCTGCACAGCTGGCTGACAACATTATCTTCACCTTCATCCTTAACACCACCGATAACGGCACAAA
>JAWOBH010000090.1:0-22077 GCA_046498125.1 Prochlorococcaceae cyanobacterium
GTGAGCACCGATGAGGTGTTCGGCAGCCTCGAGCCCAGCGATCCGCCCTTCTGCGAAACCACCCCCTACAGCCCCCGCTCCCCCTATGCCGCCAGCAAGGCGGCCAGCGATCACCTGGCCCGGGCCTGGCAGCACACCTACGGCCTGCCGGTGCTGGTGAGCAACTGCTCCAACAACTACGGGCCCTACCACTTCCCCGAGAAGCTGATCCCGCTCACCCTGATCAACATCCTGCTGGGCCGGCCGATTCCGGTGTATGGCGACGGCGCCAACGTGCGCGACTGGCTGTATGTGGAAGACCACTGCAGCGCCCTGGAGCGCATCCTCCTGGCCGGCGAGCCGGGCCGCACCTACTGCATCGGCGGCTGCAACGAGGTGGCCAACCTCGATCTGGTGCACCTGCTCTGCGCGCTCATGGATGAACTGGCGCCACAGCACGGGGTGTCGCTGCCGGTGGCCCCCAGCGCCGAGCTGATCCGCTTCGTGGCCGACCGGCCGGGCCACGACCGCCGCTACGCCATTGACGCCTCCCGCATCGGCGACGAACTGGGCTGGGAGCCGCAGGTGACCGTGCAGGAAGGCCTGCGCCGCACCGTGGCCTGGTACCTCAGCCATCGCAGCTGGTGGGAACCCCTGCTCTCGGCCGACTACGCCAGCTACCTCGAGGGCCAGTACGCCGCCCGTCTCGCCTGAATCACCCATTCCCCCATGGATATCGTTCCCCAGTCCATCCCCGACGTGCTTCTGCTCAAGCCGAAGGTGTTCGGCGACGAACGCGGCTTCTTCGTGGAAACGGGTCGCCAGTCGCTGTTCGATGAGGCCGGCATTCCGCCACTGGTGCAGCACAACCAGTCACGTTCCCGTTGCGGGGTGCTGCGCGGTTTGCACTACCAGCTGGTGCAACCCCAGGGCAAACTGGTGCGCTGCTCCCGCGGCCGCGTGTTCGATGTGGCGGTGGACGTGCGCCGCGGCTCCCCCACCTTCGGCCAGTGGGTGGGGGCCATCCTCGACGACGTGCAGCACCACCAGCTGTGGGTTCCGCCCGGATTGGCCCACGGCTTCCTCGTGCTCAGCGAGGTGGCCGATTTCTGCTATCTCTGCTCCAACTACTACCACCCCGCCTCCGAACAGGGCATTGCCTGGAACGATCCGGAGCTGGCCATCGCCTGGCCCCAGCTGCCGGCAGGTGTGGAGCCTCAGCTCTCGGCGAAGGACCTGGCCAACCCCACCCTGGCCGGCCAGGAACAGGAGCGGCTGCCGCAGCTGGCGCTCCATGTGTGAACAGGCGCTGAAGCAGGACATCCCTGTTCTTCAAGTGCCGGTATCCGTTGGCGAGCTGGTGGACAAGCTCACCATCCTCGAGCTCAAGCGCCACCACCTCCGCGGCGAGGCCCTGGGCCATGCCCGGCGGGAGCATCAGCTGCTGGAGCAGGTGTTCCAAACGGTTGCCACTCGCGTGCCCGGCGATCTCCAGGAGCAACTGGGCCTGGTGAACGCCGAGCTCTGGGAGGTGGAAGACGCCATCCGCGCCTGCGACCGCAGCGGCGACTTCGGCCCCGCCTTCATCGAGCTGGCCCGCAGCGTCTACCGCCTCAACGATCGGCGAGCGGCCATCAAGCGTGCCATCAACCTGGCCAGCGGCAGCGCCCTGATCGAGGAGAAGAGCTATGGCGGAGATCTCTACGCCGGCGGTTCCGACGAGGTGCGGCCCACCACGTAGCCCACCAGCACCCCCACCAGGCCCCCCACCAGCGCCCCCTGCAGCCGCAGGAAATCGCGCCGCATCCGGAACGGCAGTCCGCCCAGCTGCAGCCCCAGCAGCAGCGCCAGGCTGATGGTGATGGCCAGGGCGCCACCGCCCAGCAGGCCCAGCCCGCCCCGCGCCGGCTTGCCCCCCTGCCGGCCCTCGGGAGGGCTCGGGCTCTGGTGCTGTGGCAGTGGTGTCATCGCGGCCGCGCCAGCGGTCCCATCATCACCGAACCTATGGGGGAAGCCCCCGCTCCCGCAGCCCCGCACCGCATGGGTCCGTTCACCCTCTGCGTCGCCCCGCCACTGGGGGCCAGCACCGCGGCGGCGGCGGCCGCCCTGCACCGCTGGCAGAGCCTCGGGATGCCGCTGCTGCCCTATGGGGAATGGGGCCTGGGGGAGCCACAGGGCCAGCCGCTGCTGGCAGACCTGCGCACCACCGCCGCCGATCAACCCCGCCTCGACGATCTGCTGCGGCTCCTGCACAACCGGGCCCGCAGCCATGCTCTGGTGCTGATCTGCGCCGAGGCCGAGCCCACGCCCGCCTGGTGCGACGCCCTGGCCGAACTGGCCCTGCGCCGGCCCCCCGTGCTCGCCTTCGGGCGGGCCTGGCGGGGCGGGGCGCAGCTCGACGCGCCTTTCAGCCCCAGCTGGGTGCTGCTGCCCCGCGGCCCCTGGCAGCCACCCCTGCACCAGGCCGAGACGCTGGCGGCCGATCCCGCCGCCGCCCTGCCCTGGCTGCTGCAGCTGGCCGGCCAGCAGGGCTGGACCGCCCTCGAGGCCACCGACGCCGCCCCCCTGCAGGCCACTCTGCCGACCCCTCTGCCGGGACCCACCACCACGGCGCCCCAGGCCGAGCTGGCGGTTCACCCCGTGCAGCGCCTGGCCAGCACGGCCGCCGGCAGCGTGGGCCTGTCGCTGCTGCTGCCCCCCGCCGTGGAGGCCGCCGCCTGGCGCCAGGCCCTGCATCCCGCCGCCAGCCTGCCCTGGGAGGTGCTGGAGGCGCCGCTCCAGCACTGGCGGCAGGCCCGCGGCGAGCTGATCTGGCCCCTGCCTGCCGGCTCCCAGCCACCACCACTGGCCCTGCTGCCGGTGCTGCTGCGCGCCCTGCGCAACCCCTGGATCGATGGTGTCAGCTTGCCCGAGGCCCCGGCGCTGCTGCGGCGGGGCGTTGTCGAGCGGCTCGGGGTGGAGGCCTTCGATCCCGGCCATGGCCGCGCCTGCGGCCTGCGCCTGCTGCCCCTGCCCCTGCGCCTTCCCTCCTCCGCCATGAGCACCCCCGAGTCCCCGTCCGGCCCCGATCCCCTCTGGCAGGCCGCCGAGCGGCAGCTGGCCCGCGCCGAAACCCTGCTGCTCGCCCAGCAGCGGCGCATCGCCGAACTCGAGGCCCAGCTCAAGAGCCAGCAGACAGCCGATCCAGAAGACGGCTGAACTGCCCCAGGCGCTCACTGGCCTGCTGCCGCCACGATCCAGCCTCCGCCAGCCCGGCGATCGCCTCCAGCTCCAGGCCGGCCGGGTTCAGCCGGCCCAGCAGCTCCAGCCGCTGGCGGGCCAGGGGATGCTGGGGCTCCAGGTCGGCCAGGGCACGGAAGGCCTGCTCCGCCTCCTCCCAGCGCTCCCCGGCCAGGCCGTCCTCCCCCCGCTGCCAGAGCGCCTCGGCGCTCACCGTGCCCAGCTCGGCCTGCAGCTCCTCCCGCTCCGGCGCCAGGGTGACGGCACGGCCGAAGGCCTCCACCGCCTCCGGCCAGCGGCGCAGCTGCCGCAGCCGCCGGGCCAGCTCCAGCTGCAGCTCCAGGGCGCTGGAGTCCTGCTCCAGCGCCTCCCGCAGCACCGCCAGCCCCTCGTCGTGGCGGCCCGCCCCCGCCAGCGCCCGCGACAGCGCCAGCACCTGCTCGCCGCTGGCCAGCCCCTGCTCCCGGCGCGCCCGCAGCAGCGGCTCGGCCTCGGCCCAGCGCTCCTGCTGCAGCAGGGCCTCCAGCAACAGCGCCTCCAGCTCCTGCCAGGCGCCCCGATCCTGCTGCTCCAGCCCGAAGGCCTGGCGCTGGCGCACCTGCCGCACCACCGCCTCGGCATCGCCGCGCTGCAGCCGCAGCCGCGCCAGCTCGCACTCCACCGCCAGCAGATGGGGCCGCGCCAGCAGCACCGCCATCAGGCCCTGCTCGGCCGCGTCCAGCTCGCCCCGATCGCGCCGCTGCCGGGCCAGCTGCAGCTGCCGCGCCACCTCCGCGCTGCTGGGTTGGGGAATCAGGTCCATGGCAGAGGGGCGGGGATCAGGGCCAGCGGCACAGCCAGCGCTGGCGCCAGCGGCCGCTGCGGCTGATGTCGGGCCGGCGGCGGCTGAGATACCACAGCCGGTTGAGCTGGTAGCTGCGCCGGTTGGCCGCCGCCAGGGCCGGATCGCTGCCGATCGTGGCGCTGCGCTGGGGGTTGAGCGCCGCCATCGCCGCCTGCACCGGCTCCAGATGGATCCACTCCAGCGCCGGGCAGGCCCGCAGCCGGTCGCGGTAGTCCAGGTCTTCGCAGTAGGCCGGATGGAAGCTGTCATCGAACAGCCCCACCCGATCCCAGGCCAGGGCGGTGATCAGGAAGGCCGAGAAGGCGTCGCCCGCCGGCAGCAGCGGCAGGAACTGGGGCCGCCCAGGATCCAGCCGCGCCAGCGCCGCCGCCAGCGCCCCCGGCGCCAGCACCACGTCGTTGTTCACGATCAGCGCCAGCGCCGCCTCCGGAAACCCCAGCAGGATCTGGTTCCAGGCCGCCGCCACGCCGCCGTTGCCGAAGGCCCGCGCCACCCGCACCCGCTCCACCCCGGGCCAGCCCTCCCCCTCCAGCCGAGCCAGCAGGGCCCGCAGGGCGCGGGCGTCGGCATCGTCGCGGCCGCCGCTGTTGTCCACGATCGCCAGCGTCGTTACTGGCACGTCCAGGCTGGCCAACAGCCGCTCCAGCAGGTCGGGCCGGTTCAGCACCGGCACCCCCAGCAGCGGCAGCACCCCCGCGGCCGGTGGCGGCGGCAGCAGCGCCTCCAGTCCCTGCCAGAAGAACTCCAGCAGCCCCTGGTCGCTCGTGGCCTCGGCCACATCGGCCACCGCCCTGAGCAGCTCCGCCGGCAGCGACTCCGGCCCCTCCAGCCGCGCCAGCTCCTGCCGCATCCACGCCACCACCCAGCGCCGGGCGCCGGCCCGATCCCCCAGCCGCAGCAGCTGCCGCACCACCTGCTCGCGCCCGCCGGCAGCGGCGGGCGGCGGCAGCCCCTCGAGCTGCTGGCCGTAGCGCTCCCCCAGCTGGCGCCAGGCCTCGATCGCGGCGGCAAGGCCATCCAGGTTGCCGGGCGCATCGCCCGCATCCCCCTGCACCGCGTGTCACCCGGCCTCGATTGGCGCAGCGTAGACGGCGCGCCTAGCCTGAGTTCAGGTGGGAGCTCACCACCATGACCCATCGTTCAGCGTCACACCCAACCGCCGGCACCGCCGCCGATCCCGCCCAGGCCGATCCCGCCCAGGCCGCTGACGCCGGCCTGGAGCACCTCCTGGAATGGCGCCGCGTCCACCTGCAGGAGAGCCTGAGCGAGCGCATCGCCGTGTTGCGCCGGCCCGCCAAAGACGGCGGCCGGGAGGCCCGGGCCACCGACCGGGAGCACGTGCACCAGCTGCGCACCGGCCTGCGGCGGCTGCGCTCGATGGCCGAGGCCTTTCCCCGCCACTGGCATGGCCCCTCGGCCAAGCGCCTGCGACGGCTGGCCGGAGCCGCAGGTGTGGTGCGCGACCTCGACGTGCTGCTGGAGGCCCTTGATGAGCAGCGCCGCTCCCTCGCGGGCCACGAGCGCAGACGGCTGGAACGCCTGATCGAGCAGTTGGAGACGCGCCGCAGCCAGGGCCGCCGCCAGCTCAGGAAACGCCTGAACAACCTGACTGGCCAGCTGCTCGCGGCGGCGCCACCGACCGCGCCGCCCTCGCTTGGCGCCGATCCGGCCAGCGCCACCAGCACGGTGCACCGCGCCGCCCTGCCCCTGCTGCGCGCCGGCCTGATCCGCCAGCTGGCCGCGCTGCGGCTGCATCCGGGCTGGGGCCATGGCGATCGCCCCCGGCCAGGCAGCCGCCAGGAACGCCAGCAGCATGAGCTGCGCAAGGCCTTCAAGCGGTTCCGCTACCAGCTGGAGCTGCTGGAGGCCCTGGAGCCGGATCTGCGCGACCGCCTGCTGCTGCTCAAGCGCACCCAGGACAGCCTGGGCCAGCTGCAGGATCTGGTGATCTGGCGCAGCCTGCTGAAACAGCACCTCAAGGGACGCTTCCGCCGGGAGCTGCCCGAACTCTCAGCCCGCTGGCGCCGCCAGGCCGATGCCGCCCGCAGCACCTGGATGGATCTGCGCCGGCAATGGCTGGTGCCGGCCACCGGCCTGGAGGCCTGGCAGCGCTGGCTGCTGCAGCTGGAGATGCCCGCCGGCCAAGTGAACGCCAGCTGAGCTCAGCAGTTCAGGTGGGCAGCCGAGCTCAATCGAACAGATCGGGGTCCGTCTCCAGCACCTGTTCATAGAGGGTCTGGAAGTTCAGCCAGCCCGCCAGGGGTGTGCCCGTGCGCTCACGCGTGTACTCGGCCCACTCGCGCCGGATCAGCCGGGGGGTGCCGGCGGCCTCCGCCAGCAGCTGGCACTGGCAGCTGCGCTCCATGGTGATGAACCAGTAGGCGGCCTCATCCACCGTCTGCCCCACCGTGAACAGCCCGTGGTTCTGGTGGATCGCCGCCTTGCCGCGGCTGAAGGCGGCGGCGAAACGGCGGCCGGCCTCCTCCTCCAGCACCACCCTGCCGCCGTCCTCCTGCACCAGCACGTGGTCGTCGAAGAACATGCAGCTGTCCTGGGTGATCGGATCCAGCAGCCGCCCCAGGCTGGAGAAAGCCTTGCCATGGGGCGAGTGGGCATGGGCAGCGGCCTGCACCTCCGGCCGGCTGGCATGCAGCGCCGCGTGCAGCACAAAGGCGGCCTGGTTCACCGGCCGGTGGCCGATCACCACCTCACCGGCGTGGTTCACCAGCAGCAGATCGCTCACCCTGAGGCGCCGGAAGGAGCGGGCGAAGGGATTCACCCAGAAGTGATCGGGGACCTCCGGATCGCGCACGGTGATGTGGCCGGCCACCCCCTCCCCGAAGCCAAACCTGCCGAAGAGGCGCAGGGCCGCCACCAGGTGCTCCTGGCGGTAGCGCCGCTCCTGCTCCACCGTGTCGAACCGGGGCGGGCCCAGCGGCTCCAACGGCTTGGGGGTGAGCGGCACACCGCCGATGCTGGGGGGGGCCACAGGGATGGCAGCCCGAACGCCGCCAGGCTCGGATGGCACAGCGCTCACGGCCCAGTCCTCACCAACTGCAGGCATCGTGGCAGGCCCGCCAGAGGCCGGCACGGGTCCGTCGACCGATCGGAGCGCGCCACCATGAGCCGCTGCTGGCTTGCGCGGTACACCGATGCTGAGTGGGGTGCCGTGGCTGTGGCTGGCCCTGGGGACGGCCATCGGCGAAACCCTGCGCGATCTCTGCCTGCGCAGGGTGCTGCGCGATTCGGGGCTGAGCACCCTGCGGGTGATCGGCCTGAGCAGCGCCCTGGCCGGGCTGCTGATGCTGCCGCTGATGCTCAGCCAGCCCCAGCCTATTGACGGGCCCGCCTTCGCCGCCGCCCTGCTGCTGGGGGGCAGCCTCAATGCCCTGGCCTTCTGGTGCTACGGCCGGGCCATCGCCCAGGAAGACCTCAGCCTGGTGCTGCCCCTGATCAACCTCTCGCCCCTGGTGCTGCTGCTGGCGGGGTGGTGGGTGCTGGGGGAGCGGCCGGGCCCGCTGGCGGTGCTGGGGGTGGCGCTGCTGGTGGTGGGGGCTCTGCTGCTCGGCCACCCCGGCGGCGAGAGCGCCCCGGCGGGCCGGGGTCTGGGACGCCTGTGGAGCAGCCCGGGCTGCCGCTGGATGCTGCTGGTGGCCCTGCTCTGGGGCATCGGCGCCAGCGTCGACAAGCTGGGGGTGAACGCCGGCGGCAGCGTCGCCTGGGTGCTGGCCCTGCAGCTGAGCATCGGCACCAGCCTGCTGGGCCTGTCGCTGCGGCAGCCGGATCAGACGCCCCGGCTGCGGGCCCGGCGGCGGTCGGGCCGGATCGGGCCGGCCCTGGCCGTGGCGCTGGCCCTGGCGGCCCTGGCCGGCGCAGCCGGTACGGTGCTGCAGATGGAGGCGATCCGCCAGACGGCCGTGGTACACGTGATCGCGATCAAACGGCTCAGCACCCTGATGGGCAGCGGCGCCGGCGTGCTGGCCCTGGGCGAGGCCGAGGCGGCCCGGCGCCTGCTGGCGGCAGCCCTGATGCTGCTGGGGGCCGCCACCGTGCTCTGGGGAGCGCTGGGTTGATGGCTGCAGCCCGCCACATCCTGATCACCGGTGCCAGCTCCGGCATCGGCTTCCAGGCGGCCGTGCAGCTGCTGCGCGCGGGCCACAGGCTCACCCTGCCCTGCCGCGACCCCGAGCGCGCCGCCGGCACCGCCCGCCGCATCGCCGCTGAGGCTGGCGGTACAGCCACGGCCGGCGCCGGCCCCGAACCGCAGACACCGGTGGCCGACCTGGCCGATCTGGAGAGCGTGAACCGCTGCAGCGAGGAGCTGCTGCGCCGCGGCGAGCCGATCGACACCCTGGTGCTCAACGCCGGCCTGCAATACACCGGCGCCGGCGCGCCGGGGCGTTCGGCCCAGGCCTACGAACTCACCATCGCCGTGAACCACCTGGCCCACCAGCTGCTGGCCCAGCGCCTGCTGCCCCTGCTCGCGGCCGGCCGGGAGCCGCGGGTGGTGGTGACCGCATCGGAGGTGCACGATCCGGCCAGCCCCGGCGGCCGGGTCGGCCAACCCGCCGGCCTGGGGGATCTCGCCGGTCTGCGCCAGGGAGCGGGCTTCGCGATGGTGGATGGCCGCTCGCCGTTTGATGCCGACAAGGCCTACAAGGACAGCAAGCTCTGCAACGTGCTGTTCGCCCGCCGGCTGCAGCAGCGGCTTGAGCAGCAGGGCCTGCCCTGGCCCGTGATCGCCTGGAGCCCGGGCCTGGTGATCCCGCGCGCCAGCGATGGGTTCTTCCGCTACAGCCGCCAGCACAACGAAGCCGGCCAGCGGCTATTCGCCCTGGTGGCCCGCGACCTGCTGCGCCTCACCGAAACGGTGGAGCGGGCTGGAGGGCTGCTGGCCGCTCTGGCCGCCGACCCGGTCCATGGCAGCGGGGGCTTCCACTACTGGTGCAACCGGGTGCTGGGGCCGGGCCGGCGGCGCTTCGAGGACCTGCAGCCCAGCGCTGAGGCCCGCGACGACGCCCTGGCCGCTGCGCTCTGGGCGATCAGCGAGGAGCTGGTGGGGCAGGAGGGGCTGGGCTGAGCGATGGGGCACAGCTGAAGGCAGGGCCCGGCAACGCGATCAGCCCGCCAGCTGATCGATGCGCTGGGCCAGCTGCGCATCCAGGTTGGAGAGGCCGCCGGTGTCGTGGGTGGTGAGATCGATCGTCACCCGGTTCCACACGTTGCTCCATTCCGGGTGGTGTCCCAGGGTCTCGGCCGCCAGGGCCACCTTGGCCATGAACCCGAAGGCCTCGGTGAAATCGGCGAAGCTGAGCTCCCGGTGCAGCTTGCCCCCCTCGATGCTCCATTCCGGCAGGGTGGAGGGCAGGGCGTTGATCTGCTCAGGGGTGAGCGGTGTGGCAGCCATCAGCGGTGAAAACGCGACGAGCGCATCGTGGCGTATCCGCAGCGGCAGCTGACCTCAGGGAGGCCGGCACACTCAGGGAGTGGGTCCGAACAGGATCGGCCGTCGGGTCGGCTGGGCCTCCTCAGCGGTGCTCCAGCTGATGCGGCAGTTGAACAGGCGGGGCTGACCGGGCTCGCCGAGACGCTCGTACTCCATGTCGGTCACCACAGCACCCGCGGGACGCTGGCCCTGGGCCCGGTTGCAGGCATCCACCGGCGAAATCCGGGAGCTCAGCTCCACCACGCCAGTCACCGCCATCGGGGCCAGCTCCGGGTTGTCCGCAGCCTGCAGGCTGCGGGGCATGAGCACCGACCAACCGACCAGGACGGCGGCGACTCCGACCACAGTGGCCGGGCCAACGCCAGTGGCCAGGCCGACAAGGGCGTCGGAACGGCGCAGCTCTGATGCAGACCGCAGAACCATCAGGGGCATGGAGAGGATGCCAGCGAACGTTAGGCACCGATCAGATGCAGGCTCAGCCGCCGCCGGTGGCTGCGGGCGCGGTGCTCCCAGAGGTACACGGCCTGCCAGGTGCCGAGCACGAGCCGCTCCCGCTGGAAGCTGAGCTGCAGGGAGGTGGCCGTGAGGGCGGTGCGGATATGGGCCGGCATGTCGTCGGGGCCCTCATCGTCATGGGCATAGGGGCGCAGATCCCCCCCGCCGCTGAGCGCGCGGACCCCCTCCTGCGGCACCAGGGCCCGCAGGTAGGCCGCCAGGTCGTGCAGCACCCGGGGATCGGCGTTTTCGTTGATCGTGAGCGAGCAGCTGGTGTGCAGGCACACCAGGGTGGCCACCCCCAGATCCATCCCGCTGGCGGCGATCTCACGGTTGAGAGTGGCGGTGAGGTCTGTGAACCCCTCGGGAGCGGTGGTCACCTCCACCTGGCGCAGCTGCTGACTCAGCATGGAGCTGGGGCTGGGGTGGTGCTCATTAGCATGGAGGGTGTGCGTCGTTACCGGTCATGACAGGCATCGCCCGCAGCCTCGCCCTCAACCTTGCCCCCAGGGTTGCACTCGGTCTTGCCGGTGCCGCCCTGCTTGCCGTGACAGCCGCGCCGGCCCAGGCCCAGCGCGAAGTGCCCAAGCTCGGCAACATCTGCCCGCTCGGCTACGTGGACATGCTCAACGGCAAGTGCAGCACCCTGGGCCTGATGAACTACACCGTGCGGCCCACCTACGGCCGGGCCTGCCCCGAGGGTTGGATGAACGTGGGTGGACGCTACTGCCGCAAGAAGTGGTGAAGCCCCGCCGCTGGAACCGTTGATGACACCTCCGACCGCGGCCTCCGGCGACCCGGACGCCGCCACGATCGAGCCCGCTGACTTCGCCGCCAGGCCTGAGGCCCAAGCCCAGCTGCGCATCCTCTACGACGGCGGCTGCCCCTTCTGCCTGCGGGAGGTGCGCGTTCTGCGCCAGCGCGACCAGCGGCTCCACCCCGACGACCCGAGGCTGGCGTTCGTGGACATCAACGATCCCGGCTACGACCCCTCGGCCCACGCCGGTGTCGGGTACCGCGCCGCCATGGGCCGCATCCACGCCATCACCGCCGATGGCGAGGTGCTGCGGGATGTGGCCGTGTTCCGCCGCGCCTACGCCCTGGTCGGCCTGGGCTGGCTCTATGCCCCCACGAGCTGGCCCTGCCTGCGCCAGCTCGCCGATGCCGTCTACGGCCTCTGGGCCCGCTGGCGCCTGCGGCTCACCGGGCGGCCGAGCCTGGAGCAGCTCTGCAGCGACCGCTGCCGCCCGCTCCCATGACCACCACGCCGTCCGGCGTCGCCTCCGATCCGGATCTGGTGGTGGTGGGCAGCGGCCTGGGGGGCCTCTGCGCCGCCGCCATGGCCGCCCGCCACGGGCTGGAGGTGCTGGTGCTGGAGGCCCACGACCAGCCCGGTGGCGCCGCCCATGGCTTCCGGCGCCGAGGCTTTCAGTTCGAATCGGGACCGTCGCTGTGGTCGGGACTGGGGCGCTGGCCGAGCAGCAACCCCCTGGCCCAGGTGCTGCGGGCGGTGGGCGAGAGCGTGCCGGTGGCCACCTATCACGACTGGGGGCTGCTGCTGCCCGAGGGCCAGCTCACGGTGGGCGTGGGTCTGGAGCCGTTCCTGGCGGTGGTGCGGGAGCTGCGCGGCAGCGCCGCCGCCGAGGAATGGGCGGCGTTCATGGCCTGGCTGCAGCCCAGCTGCCAGGCCGCCAGGGCCCTGCCGCTGCTGGCCCTGCGCCCGGGGCTGGGACTGGCCGCCACCCTGGGCCGTCAGGGGCTGGGACTGCTCGGTCAGGCCGGCCGGCTGGCAGCCCTGGGCGGCGCCTTCGGACCGATGGCGCGGCGGCACCTGAGCGATCCCTTCCTGCTGCACTGGGTGGATCTGCTCTGCTTTCTGATCTCCGGGCTGCCGATGGATCAGACCAGCGCCGCCGCCATGGCCACCCTGTTCGGGGAGTGGTTCGAGCCCGGCGCCTGCCTCGACTATCCGATCGGCGGCAGCCCCGCGGTGGTGGCCGCCCTGGTGCGGGCCCTGGAGCGCCATGGCGGCGCCCTGCGCACCGGCAGCCCGGTGGCCGAGGTGCTGGTGGAGCGCAACCGGGCGGTCGGCGTGCGCCTCGCCGATGGCCAGCGCATCGGCGCCCGCCGCGGCGTGATCGCCAACGTGAGCCCCTGGAGCCTGCCGGAGCTGTTGCCGGAGAGCACCACCCCGGGCCGCTGGCGCCGCCGTCAGGCGGACACCCCGGCCTGCCGCAGCTTCCTGCACTGGCACCTGGCCCTGCGCGGCGACGACCTGCGGCACCTGCCCATCCACCACGTGTGGGTGGGCGACTGGCAGCGCGGCATCGACGCCGAGCGCAACATGGCCGTGCTGTCGATGCCCTCGCTGCTCGATCCCTCCCTGGCCCCTCCCGGCCACCAGGTGCTGCACGGCTACACCCCGGCCAACGAACCCTGGGAGCTGTGGCGGGATCTGGAGCGCGGCAGCCCGGCCTACACGGCCCTCAAGGCGGAGCGCTGCAGCCTGTTTCACCGCGTGCTCGCCCCCCTCATCCCCGACTGGCGCGAGCGGGTGGTGCTGGAGCTGCAGGGCACCCCCCTCACCCACCGGCACTACCTGCGCATTCCCCAGGGCAGCTACGGCCCGGCCTGGCCCGCCGATGCCGGCCCCTTCCCCGGCGGCGGCACACCGATCGAGGGGCTGGTGCTCTGCGGGGCCGCCAGCTTCCCGGGCATCGGTGTGCCGCCGGTGGCGGTGAGCGGCGCCATGGCCGCCCATCGCTTCGTGCCCGCGCGCCAGCAGCGCCGGCTGCTGGAGGACATCGGCCTGGCGGCCTGACGGATCAGCGCATCAGACCCACGGATCGGGCCGTCAGAGTGGGGCGGCCCAGCGTCACCCCTGCCCGGCGATGACCACCATCTCCTGCCGCTACGACGGCGGCCTGCGTTGTGCCGCCGAACACGGCCCCTCCGGCAGCGTGATCGCCACCGACGCTCCCCCCGACAACGCCGGCAAGGGCGAGTGCTTCTCCCCCACCGACCTGATCGCCACCTCCCTGGCCACCTGCCTGCTCACGGTGATGGGCATCGTGGCCGAGCGCCACGGCTGGTCGCTGGAGGGGGCCAGCGCCCGGGTGCAGAAGACCATGAGCAGCCAGCCGCCACGGCGCATTGCCGCCCTGGAGGTGTGGCTCAGCCTGCCGGCGACCCTGGAGGACAGCCAGCGCCGGGTGCTGCGGCGGGCGGCCGAGAGCTGCCCGGTGAAGGCCAGCCTGGAGGGGACCATTCCCATGACCCTGCACTGGGACTGATCGCCGTCCAACCGCGTTGCCGATCGCGGCGTTGCTGATCGCGGCGTTGCGGATCGCGTCGCGGTTGGACGCCTCCAGGGCATCCCGCTCAGGATGGACGCAGGTGCCCGGGGAGGCGCGACGCGATGGGGCAGCGCCGGCTTGTTCTCGTGCTCGCCACGGCGCTGGCCGTCGCCGGCGCCGGTGCCCTGTGGCTGCGGCTGCGCGAGCGGGCGGGTGCAGCGGTGTTCGCCAGCGGCAATGGCCGCCTCGAGGCCGTGGAGGTGAACGTGGCCACCCGCATGGCCGGACGGCTGCTGAGCGTGGAGGTGCAGGAGGGCGATCCAGTGGCGACCGGGCAGGTGCTCGCCCGCATGGACACGGCCGGCCTGGAGGCCGAGCTGCGGGAAGCCCAGGCTGAGCTGAAGCGGTCCCGCACACGGATCGTCACGGCGCGCAGCCTGGTGGAGCAGCGACAGGCCCAGCAGCGGGCCGCCGGCCAGGTGATCGAGCAGCGGCAGGCGGAGCGCGACCTGGCTGAGCTGCGCTTCCAGCGCTCCAGCCAGCTGGTGCGATCCGGAGCGCTGTCCCGAGAGGTGTTCGACAACCACCGCTCTCGCCTCGCCGGCGCCGAGGCGGCCCTCAGCCAGGCCCAGGCCGATCGGGCCGCCGGCCGTGCGGCGGTGGCGGCCGCGGCTGGGGAGGTGCTGGCCGCCGAGGCCGCCGTGGAGGCAGCCCGGGCCCGGATCCAGCGGCTGCAGAGCGACATCGACGATGCCTTGCTCACTGCCCCGGTCAATGGCCGGGTGCAGCTCCGGATCGCCGAACCGGGCGAGGTGCTGGGCGCCGGTGGTCGGGTGCTGAACCTGCTCGACCTCAGCGATCTGCACATGACCTTCTTCCTGCCCACGCGCGAGGCGGGGCGGCTGCGGGTGGGCGCCGAAGCGCGCCTGATTCTGGACGCGGCTCCCGATCTGGTGATCCCCGCCCGGATCACCTACGTGGCCAGTGATTCCCAGTTCACCCCCCGCACGGTGGAAACCAGCAGCGAGCGGGAGAAGCTGATGTTCCGTGTCAAGGCGCAGGTGGACCCAGGGCTGGTGCGGCGCTATGCCAGTGCCGCCAAGAGCGGCCTGCCGGGGGTGGCCTGGGTGCGGCTCGATCCCGCCGTGCCCTGGCCCGCCCACCTGCAGGTGCGCCTGCCGGCGGCCGCGGAGCCGCCGGTGCCATGAGTCAGGCCGTGGTGCGCTGCCACAACCTCCGCCACTGCTATGGCCGCCGACAGGCCCTGGCAGGGGTGGGCTTCGAGCTGAGGGAAGGGCAGTTGCTGGGGCTGATCGGTCCCGATGGGGTGGGCAAATCCACCCTGCTGGGCCTGATCGCCGGGGCCCGGCGGCTGCAGCAGGGCCAGCTCCAGGTGTTCGCTGGCGACATGGCCCAGAGCGAGCATCGGCGCAGCATCTGCCAGCGCATCGCCTACCTGCCCCAGGGGTTGGGCCGCCATCTCCACGCCAGCCTCACGGTGGCGGAAAACCTGCGCAGCTTCGCGGCGCTGTTCGGCCTGCCCCGCCGGGAGCGCGACCGGCGCTGCTCCGTGCTGCTGGCCAGCACCGGCCTGGCACCGTTCCAGCACCGGCCGGCGGGCCAGCTCTCGGGGGGGATGAAGCAGAAGCTGGGCCTCTGCTGCGCCCTGGTGCACGATCCCGACCTGCTGCTGCTCGATGAGCCCACCACCGGCGTGGATCCGCTGGCGCGGCGGCAGTTCTGGCAGCTGATCGCCGGCGTGCGCCAGGCCCGGCCGGCGCTGGCCGTGCTTGTGGCCACAGCCACCATGGAGGAGGCTGCCGGCTTCGATCGACTGCTGGCCCTCGATGGCGGACGCCTGCTGGCCGACACCAGCCCGGCGGAGCTGCTGGCCCGCACCGAGCGCGCCAGCCTCGAGCAGGCCTTCATCGCCCTGCTGCCGGCCGAACGGCGGCAACGGCTCCGGCCCGTGCAGATCCCTCCGGCGCTCCAGACGCCGGCGGACGTGGTGATCGAGGCCCATGGCCTCACTCGCCGGTTCGGCACATTCACCGCTGTGGACAGCGTGGATCTGCGTATCCGGCGCGGCGAGATCTTCGGCTTCGTGGGCTCCAACGGCTGCGGCAAGACCACCACCATGAAGATGCTCACCGGACTGCTGCCGGCCACCGGGGGCCAGGCCTGGCTGCTGGGCAGACCGGTGCGCGCCGACGACCTCGAGACCCGGCGGCGCGTGAGCTACGTGTCCCAGTCGTTCTCGCTCTACGCCGAGCTGAGCGTGCGCCAGAACCTGGCGCTGCACGCCCGCCTGTTCAGCCTGCCCGCCGCCGTGCGACAGGCCCGGGTGCGGGACCTGCTGGGGCGTTTCGATCTGGCGGCCGTGGCCGAGGCGCTCCCCGCATCCCTCCCTCAGGGGCAGCGCCAGCGGCTGGCCCTGGCGGTGGCGCTGATTCAGCAACCGGAGGTGCTGATCCTCGATGAGCCCACCTCCGGGGTGGATCCGGTGGCACGCGAGACGTTCTGGCAGGAACTGACTCAGCTCTCCCGCCGGGAGGGCGTGACGATCTTCATCTCCACCCACTTCATCAACGAGGCCGCACGCTGTGACCGCCTGTCGCTGATGCACGCCGGCCGCATGCTGGTGACCGCCACGCCGGCGGAGCTGGTGCAGCAGCGGGGCGGCGATTCCCTGGAGCAGGCGTTCCTGGCGATCCTCAGGGACGCCGTCGGCGGCGCTGCAGACGACCCGGCCGCCCTCTCGGCGGCACCGATGCCGATGGCGGCCGGGTGGCGGGGGCGGGTGAGTGGCTTCAGCCTGCGGAGGCTGGCCAGCATCGCCGGGCGGGAGACCCTGGAGCTGCTCCGCGATCCGCTGAGGGCGCTGATGGCCCTGGCCGGCAGCCTGCTGCTGATGGTGGTGATGGGGCTGGGGATCAGCTTCGATGTGGACAACCTGGCGTTTGCCGTGCTCGACCACGACAACACCAGCTTCAGCCGCGATTACGCGGACACCCTGGCCGGCTCGCGCTACTTCACCGCCACTCCTCCCCTGCGCGATCACCGGGATCTGGATCGCCGCCTGGCCAGCGGGCGGCTCAGCCTGGCCCTGGAGATCCCGCCGGGTTTCGGGCGTTCCCTCCAGCGCGGCAGCCCGGTGGAGATCGGCGTGTGGATCGATGGCGCCATGCCCCAGCGGGCGGAAACGGCCCGCGGCTACCTCCAGGGCCTCCATGGCCAGTGGCTCAGGCAGCGGGCCGAGCAGGAGGGGGCACCGGGCCGGCCACCAGGCGGGCCGGGGATGGGCGAGCCGGGGATCGGCGAGTCGGGGATAGGCGAGTCGGTGCTGGTGGAAACGCGCTTCCGCTACAACCCGGAGCTGCGCAGCCTCACGGCCATGGTGCCGGCGATGATCCCGCTGCTGCTGCTGCTGCTGCCGGCCATGCTCACCGCCCTCTCGGTGGTGCGCGAGAAGGAACAGGGCTCGGTGGTGAACCTCTACGTCACGCCGCTGACGCGACTGGAGTTTCTGCTGGGCAAGCAACTGCCCTATGCGGCCCTGGGGCTGCTCAACTTCCTGCTGCTGGCACTCGTGGCCACCCTGGTGCTCGGGGTGCCGCTGCGCGGCAGCCTGACCACCGCCACCCTGGCCGCCGGGCTGTATGTGGGGGTGGCCACGGGCTTCGGGCTGCTGGTGTCCTCGTTCATGGCCAGCCAGATCTCGGCGATCTTCGGCACGGCCGTGCTCACGATCCTGCCGGCCCTGTCCTTCTCAGGGGTGTTCGATCCGGTGAGTTCCCTCACCGGCCCGAGCGCCTGGATCAGCCGCGTCTACCCCACCACCCACTTCCTCACGATCACCCAGGGCACGTTCCTCAAAGGCCTGGGGTTCGGCGATCTGGCCGGAGCGTTCCTGCCCCTGATGCTGGCGATTCCGGTGCTGATGGGGCTGAGCGTGCTCTGTCTGCGGCCCCAGGAGGCCTGAGCGATGGGCACACCTCGGCTGCGCTGGAGTCACGTGGTTGACCTGGGGGTCAAGGAGCTCTGGAGCCTGGCCCGCGACCCCTTCCTGCTGGGCCTGATCCTGTTCGCCTTCACGGTCTCGGTGTTCGCCGGCACCAAGGTCTCTCCGGAGACGCTGCAGCACACCCCGATCGCCATCGTCGACGCGGACCGCTCCCAGCTCTCCGCCCGGCTGCGAGACGCCTTCCTGCCCCCCTACTTCCAGGCACCGCGACTGGTGGACGCCGACGACATGGAGCGCCGCCTCGATGCCGGCCTCGACACCTTCGCCCTGAGCGTTCCGCCGGGGTTCCAGCGTGATCTGCTGGCCGAGCGACAGCCGGAGCTGCAGCTGCAGGTGGATGCCACACGCATGGGTCAGGCCATCAGCGGGGCCGGCTACGTGCGCCAGATCGTGCAGCGGGAGGTGCGTGGGTTCCAGGCGGAGCACACAGGCGCCGGGGGGTTCCCCGGAGAGGCCATGGCGACGGCCGCCGAACCGGTGGAGCTGGTGATCCGGGCCCGCTTCAATCCTGAATTGAGCCGGGTGTGGTTCGGCTCGATCATGCAGGTGATCAACCAGGTGACCCTGCTCTCGCTGCTGCTCACCGGCGCCGCCCTCATCCGTGAGCGCGAGCGGGGCACGCTCGAGCACCTGCTGGTGATGCCCGTCACCCCCCTGGAGATCATGCTGGCCAAGGTGTGGTCGATGGGCCTGGTGGTGCTGGTGGCCGCCACCGCCTCGCTGCTGCTGGTGGTGCGGGGGCTGCTGCAGGTGCCGATCGCCGGATCGCTGCCCCTGTTCCTGGCCGGCACGGCGCTGCATCTGTTCGCCACCACCTCGCTGGGGATCCTGCTGGGCACGCTGACCCGCTCGATGCCCCGCTTCGGCCTCACCCTGCTGATGGTGGTGCTGCCCCTGCAGATGCTCTCGGGCTCCATCACCCCCCGCGAAAGCATGCCCTCGTGGGTGCAGGTGGCCATGCTGCTGGCGCCCAACACCCACTACGTGATCCTGGGCCAGGGAGTGCTCTACCGCTCCGCCGGTCTTGGCACCGTGTGGCCGCAGTGCCTGTGGCTGGTCCTGATCGGCAGTGGGTTCTTCGCTGTGGCCCTGGCCCGGTTCCGCCGCAGCCTCGGCAGTGCTGCCTGAAGGCGACTCAGGCCCGCACCGCGGTGGCCGGGTGCCGCCAGCACCACCAGGACGATCAAGCCCTTAGGAACACCACGGTTTGCAGCGGCAGCCGGCAGAACGGGCGGGAGCCATGGCGGGCCGGCCTGGAACGGCCGAAAAGGCTCAGGCGCTCTTCTGGTACAGCTGCTCGAGGCGCTCGCGGTTCAGGTCCACCACCATCACCATCTCACCGGGCTCCGGAGCCTCGGGATGGCGGCGGGGGCCATCGCTCTGCCGGCCGTTGCTGGGAACGGATCCCATGGGCTGGCTGGCCACGCGGAAGCCCTGGCTCATCAGCGAGAAGGCTCCCACCAGCAGCAGCGCAAAACAGATGAGATACAGCGTGGTGAAGATCATGGACCGGGTCTTGCAGGACCCTGACCCTAGTGTAAAGAAGTGTTAAACGCGATCGACGACTGCAGAGCCCCTGCGCCGCAGCCGATTTCACCAGCATGGGCGCTCCGGTTCACGCTGAACCGCGCGGATGAGCAACGGTGTTAACGTTCCGTAACAACGACAGCACGGCAGAGCCCATGACGGTCGGCGAACTCTTTCTCGAATCCCTGGCGTCGGGAGTGATCACCCCCGGCGAGCTCAACTGGATCACAGCCCAGCAACCCCGCTTTTCCCGGGTTGAGGAAGCCACGGCCCTGCGCCTGGGACGGCTGCTCGACCAGGGAGACATTCAGCTGGGTTGCCGCCTGCCGGCGGTCAAGACCCGCCACGACGCGGTGCGGGAGCAGTGGATCGAACCCCTGGGCCGTCGTCGCCACCGCCGCGGCGCCGCCACCAGCAACTTCACAATCGTTTAAAATCTGATCACGTTCGTAACGTTTCACCCATGACCGAGCCCACCCCCCGCTTCGGCTTCGTCGCCTTCGCTGAAACCTGGAATGGCCGCCTGGCCATGATGGGCTTCGTGATCGGCCTGGCCACCGAACTGCTCACCGGCCAGAGCATCCTCGGCCAGATCGGCCTGGGCTGAAGCACCCCGCGATCGCTCTCCAGTTCAGCGCCAGTGCAGCAGCACCCAGGCTGAGCGCCCCCGGCCATCTGCCGGGGGCTTTTTGTTGGCGTCACGCCCGTTCCGCTGGCCGCCAGGCAGCAGCGATGCTGCGGCATCCCTCTCCGTTTCCTGCCATGCCCGAGCAGCCGGTCGCCCTGGTGCGCCTGCAGCAGCATCTGCATCACACCCGCCTGCTGGGTTCGATCAGCAGCGCCCTCTACTACGACCAGAACACGGTGATGCCCGCGGGCGGGGCCGCCTGGCGGGGCGAGCAGCTGGCCCTGCTGGCCAGCCAGCTGCATGAACGCCAGAGCAGCAGCGCCTACGCCGATCTGCTGGCCGCCGCCGAGGCTGCCGTGGGCGGCGATGCTCCCCAGGCCCTGCGCCGCAATCTGGAGTTGCTGCGGCTGGAGCTGGAGCGCCAGCGCTGCCTCGATCCGGCCCTGGTGCAGGCTCTGGCCCTGGCCCAGTCACGCGGCAACGCCCTCTGGCAGGAGGCCCGCCGCGCTGACGACTTCGCCGCCTTCGCTCCGGGCCTGAGCGAGCTGTTGCACCTGCGCCGCCAGCAGGCCAGCCAGCTGGCGGCGGCCGAGCCGGTGGACCGCAGCCCCTGGGAGATCCTGGCCCAGCCATTCGAGCCCGACATCAGCAAGGCCCAGCTCAACAGCCTCTTCGCCCCACTCAAGGCAACCCTGCCGCAGCTGCTCGAGCGGGTGGCCGCAGCCGGCTCAGGATCTGAGCCCAGCGCTTCAGCCGGTGTGGCCGGCAGCCCAGCCGAGCTGCCCGAGGCCCTGCAGGAGCGCCTCTGCGGCCAGCTGCTGCAGAGCTGGGGCTACGACCCCAGCCGCTGCCAGCGCTCCCGCTCCGCCCATCCCTTCTCCTGCACCCTGGGGCCGGCCGACTTCCGCATCACCACCCGGGTGGTGCCCGGCCAGCCCGTCTCCGCCTTCCTGGCCACCGCCCACGAGTGGGGCCATTCCCTCTACGAGCAGGGCCTGCCCCGCGGCGACGACCACTACTTCCCCTGGCCCCTGGGGGAAGCCACCTCCATGGGGGTGCACGAATCCCAGTCGTTGTTCTGGGAGTGCCGCGTGGCGCGGGGCCGCGCCTTCGCCGAGCGCTGGTATCCACGCTTCCGCGACGGGCTGGAGGCCGATCCCTGGGGCGACGCCGGCCGGTTCTGGCGCCAGCTCAATCCCCTGCAGCCGGGCCTGATCCGCGTGGAGGCCGACGAGCTCAGCTACGGCCTGCACATCGTGCTGCGCTACGAGCTGGAGCTCGCCCTGCTGGAGCAGGAGATGCCGGTGGCCGCGCTGCCCGCCGCCTGGAACCGGCGGATGCAGGAGCTGCTCGGCATCCGGCCAACCAGCGACGCCGAGGGCTGCCTGCAGGACATCCACTGGGCCGAGGGCCTGTTCGGCTACTTCCCCTCCTATGCCCTGGGCCACCTGATCAGCGCCCAGCTGACGGAGACGCTGGAAGCCGACATCGGGCCCATCGAACGTCATGTGGGCGCCGGCGAAGAGGGGGCGCTGCAGGGATGGCTGGCCCGCCATGTCTGGCCCCTGGGCCGCAGCGTCAACGGCGCCGAGCTGGTGGAGCGGGTGAGCGGCAGGCCCCTGAGCGCCGAGCCGTTCCTGGGCTACCTGGAGCACAAGCTGGAGCGGCTGCTGGCGCTGGGCTGAGCGGGAACGCACTCCGTAGGATGCGTCGCGCCCGTCCAGCTCTTCATGGCGAACATCGACCACGCCCCCAGCCGCACGATGCTCAACCTCCTGCACGTGCTGCCGGCCTTCGCCGATGAAGCCGAGCTGAGGCTGAACGCGATCATCGAGCTGAACTCGATGACGATCAACAAATACGAGCTGATCACCGAAACCGGCCAGCTCAAGCTCGATCGGGTGGGCTACTCGTCGCTGGCCTACCCCTTCGCCTACGGCTGCATCCCCCGCACCTGGGACGAGGACGGGGATCCCCTCGACATCGAGATCGTGGGCGTCACCGAGCCCCTGATCCCGGGCTCGCTGGTGGAGGCGCGCATCATCGGCCTGATGAAGTTCGACGACGGCGGCGAGGTGGACGACAAGGTGATCGCCGTGCTGGCTGATGACAAGCGCATGGACCACATCACCAGCACCGCCCAGCTGGGCGACCACTGGCTGAAGGAAACCACCTACTACTGGGAGCACTACAAAGACCTCAAGAAGCCCGGCACCTGCCGGGTCAACGGCTTCTTTGACACTGACGAGGCCGTGCGGGTGATCAAGGCCTGCGAGACCCGCTACAACAGCGAGATCGACCCGAAGCTGGTCGACGGACCCACCACCGCCTGATCCCTCTACCTGGTCGCGCCCGATCGCCATGGCCCCCCCCTCCACCGTCCGGCGCCCGTCCATCCCGTGGCTGCTGTCCACCCTGCTTGGCGCCACGGCTTTCGGCGCCACGGCTTTCAGCGCCACGGCAGGTGCCGCTGCCCTGGCCTCCAGTGAGCCCGCCCCGGCTCCTGAGGTGCCCGCCGCCGTCACCGCCGCGGCTCCCGTCCCACCAGCTGTGCTCACCCGGGAGATCGAATGATAACCAATAATAACACCGCCCACATCGGTATCCATCCCATGAGAG
>JAWOBH010000241.1:0-6809 GCA_046498125.1 Prochlorococcaceae cyanobacterium
AAACTGAGCACGTAGAAGCTGAACACCACCAGGCCCGGTGCCCACCAGGGACGCGGGAAGAACACCGCCGCCATGAAGATGAACACCGTGAGGCGGGCCTGACAGAGTGCAAAGGGAATGCAGAGCATCGCCAGCAGGCGCATGCCACGGTCGCGGATCACCCGGGTGCCCATGATCGATGGCACGTTGCAGCCGAAACCCATCACCTGCAGCACGAAGGCCCGGCCATCGAGCCCCAGCCAGCGCATGAAGCCATCCATCAGGAAAGCGGCGCGGGGCAGATAGCCCGAATCCTCCACCACAGCCATGATCACGTAGAAGAGGAAGATGATTGGCAGGAATGTGGCCACCGTGCCCACGCCCAGCCACACCCCGTCAATCAGAAAGCCACGCACGAACTCGGGAGTGCCGAGCGCGGCCAGCAGCGGCTCCAGCATGGCCGTCTGGGTCCAGTCGATCAGGCGGCCGAGCAGGTCCTGGAGTGGCGTGCCCACGGCGTAAAGCACCTGGAACATCGCCAGCACGATCCCCAGAAAGGCCACCAGGCCCAGCACGGGATGCATCAGCAGGCGATCGGCCCGGCGGGTGCCGCGGTTGATCAGCCGCTCCGGCAGGGTGACGGCGGCGGCGGCCAGCGCTTCCGCCTGGGCGTCGAGATCCTCCGTGCAGACCTGGGGCCGATCAGCGGGCTGGGGCCGGGCGACGGCGGGGAGCCGCTCGCCGAGCTGGTGCAGGGCGTCGATCAGCTCGTGGATGCCCTGGTTGCGCTTGGCGCTGATCGGCAGCACCGGCAGGCCCAGCTCGGCGCTGAGGTGCTGGTGGTCGATGGCGATGCCCAGCGTCCGCGACTCGTCGCTCATGTTCAGGGCCACCGCCAGGGGAATGCCCTGCTGGCGCATCTGCAGCACAAAGCGCAGCTGATTGCTGATCTGGCTCGCGTTCACCACCACCAGCAGGAGCGCCGGAGGCGTGTGGCGCAGAAACCGCTGCACCACCGCTTCGTCTTCACTGCTGCCGCTGAGGTCGTGGATGCCGGGCAGGTCCACCAGGGTGTAGCGCTGCCCCCGGCGGTCGGCCGGCATGGACCCCCGCAGCAGCTCCACCGTGAGCCCGGGCCAGTTGGCGATCAGCGCATGGCCACCGGTGAGGCGGTTGTAGAGGGTGGACTTGCCGCTGTTGGGCATGCCCACCAGGGCCACCGTGAGGGCGGGAGCCTCCGCTTCCGGTGTGAACGTCTCTCCGTAGCAGCCCGGAGGGCTGGTCCAGAGACGATGCCAGCGCTCGGCTCGGCGGAAACTGGTCTCGCTCGGCGGCTGGCAGGAACAGCCTGGGATCTTGCGGTTGGTCATGGCATGGTCACTGGCCGCCGCCACTGATGCCCGTCTTCACGTGGGCCAGGGCGTTGCCCTCGAGGAACTGCTGATCCAGCAGCAGCAGGGCGGCGCTGTTGTCGCCGGCCAGGCGCAGCCGCTTGAGCACGAAGCGGGCCTCCGCCTCCTCCTGGATCTGCTCGTTCACAAACCAGTCGAGCATCGCCGAGGCGCTGCGCTCCCCCGCCTGCTCGGCCAGGGAGTAGAGGCGGTTGATGGAGGCGGTGACCTGCTTCTCCATCTCGAACACCCGGTCGAACAGCTGCTGCACCGACGGCCAGCTGCGCTCCGGAGCCTCGATGGTGGGAAGCTCCACCGGTTCATCGCAATCCACCAGGTAGGAGATCATGCGGGCGGCATGGCCCCGCTCCTCATTGCTCTTCTCGAGCATGTACTGGGAGAAGCCGGCCAGATCCTTCTCCCGCAGCCAGATCGACATGGCCAGGTAGGTGTGGCTGGCCTGGAATTCGGAGGCGAGGTGGTGGTTGATGGCCTGGGTGAGGTCTTGCATCGGCACGGGCTCAAAAAAAGTTGAAGACAACAACAGACAAACTTAAACTGGCTCAAGAAGCACCGGTCCAAGCCGACACATTAACCAGGAACACGGGCTTGCAGCATTCAGAATTTGATTTGAATCAAATTTGCCCCCTATTTGTTACTCCTTATTTGCTCCTTGAATTTTTCTACTGCATTGGCCCGCCAGCCCGAGGGGAAGAAACAATGAAGATGATGTGACAAAAGGCACCTGTGGCGGTGTTGGGCAACAAATGACACGCAGTCAAATAGCACGCAATGTTGTGCAATCGGATCGGCCACAGCTGTCCCCCGCCAGCACACTGAGTCACCCGCCTCCCCTGGACTGATGGAGTCCACCGATCTCAACCGCACCCTGCAGCTCACCCAGCTGCGCGACTGGTGCATGCAACGGCTCTCCAAGCTCAGCCTGCAATGGCGGCTGGACGATGCCCGTGCCCTCACGGCCGAGCATCTTGAGGCCCTGGAGGCGGTGGATGCCCACCACACCCTCTGGATGACGATCGAGGCTGGCGACTGAATCAGGCGCGCACCACCAGGCGGCTGCAGAGCATGGCCAACAGGAAGCCGGCGAACTGCACGATCACCACGCAGGGGCCGGAGGGCAGGTTGGTGAGCCCGGACCCGAGCAGCCCCAGCACGGCGCAACTACCTCCCAGCAGCGCCGAGGTGAGCACATAGGTGGAGAAACGGCGGCTCACCAACCGCGCCGCGCAGGCGGGGATCACCACGAAAGCACTGATCAGCAGCACCCCCACAGCCTTGATCGACACCGCCACCACCACGGCCAGCAGCACGATGAAGGCCAGCCGGTGGGCGCTGATGTGCACCCCGAAGGCCCCTGCCAAGTCGTCGTTGAGGATCAGTAGCACCTGGGCCCGCAGGCACACGATCAGGTAGCCCAGGGCCAGCACGGCCAGGCCGGCGATCACCCAGAGATCCTGCCAGCTGATGCCGAGGATGTCGCCGAACAGCAGCTGCTGGATGTTGCCCCGGTAGGTGTCCACCAGGCTCAGGGCCACCACGGCGAAGGCCAGGGACGTGGAGTACACGATGTTCAGCAGGGCATCGGTGGGCAGGCGGCTGCGCTGCACCAGCTGGTTCACCATCAGGGCGAACAGCACGGCAAAGGGCACCAGCACCAGCGTGGGGTTCACCCCCAGCAGGATTCCCAGGCTGATGCCGAGGAGGGCCGAATGGCCGAGGGCGTCGCTGAAGAAGGAGAGCTGACGCAGCACGGCCACGCTGCCCAGCAGGCCGCCCAGAGCTCCGGTGAGCAGCCCGCCCAGGAGGGCCCGCTGCATGAACGGCAGCGCCAGAAGCGCCGGCAGTGCCTCAACAGCGGCCATCAGGGCAGCGGCGCGTGGAGGTGCTGGTAGGGCACGTAGCCGGGGCCATAGAGCTCCGCCAGCCGCTGGGGACTGAGGGCATGGTCGGGGCTGCCGCTGCAGCGCAGCTGGCGGTTGAGGCACAGCACCTGGTCGCAGCTGCGGCGCACCATCTCCAGATCGTGGGACACCTGCAGCACGGTCCAGCCCTCCTGACGGCGCAGATCCAGCAACAGCTGGTGAAACCGCTCACTGGAGGGGGCATCCAGGCCCGCCTGGGCCTCATCGAGCACCAGCAGGCGGCGGGGCCGCACCACGCAGAAGGCGAGCTGCACCCGCTTCCACTGGCCACCGGAGAGCTCGCTGATCAGGCGGGCGCCCAGGGCACGGCACTGGGTGCGCTCCAGGGCCCGCTCGATCGCCTGCCGGCGCCGCTCCGCACCACGCCAGGGCCAGCGCGGGCCGGGCGGATCAAACCCGAAACCCACAAAATCCCGCACCGTGAGGGGGAACCGCCCCTCCACCGCCAGGCTCTGGGGGAGGTAGGCCAGCTGAGCGCGCACGGACCGGGGCCAGCGGCCCTGGGGGCTGAGGGGCTGGCCCAGCAGCCGCACCTCACCGGCCTGGCGGGGCAGCAACCCCAGCACGGCCGCTACCAGGGTGCTCTTGCCGGCGCCGTTGGGCCCCACCAGGGCCGTGTCGCTCTCGGCGGGCAGGGCAAAGCTCACGTCATCCACCACGGGCAGGCCGTCGCGCAGCACCCGCAGTCCCGCCACCTGCAGCACCAGCTCAGCCATACGCCATCCAGGCCTTGCAGAGCCACTGAGAACGATTCTCACGGCAGCCTAGGCGCCGGAGGCTGGTCACGCCGTTCCCCTAAGCCACCGGCCACAGCCACCAGCGCCCCTGGTCGCCGCCGGCCAGGAGGTGCTTGCCATCGGGCCGCCAGGCCAGGGCGTTGAACCCCTGCCCATCACCCTCCACCACCTGCCGCGGGGCGCCCTTGCCATCCCAGAGCGCCACCGTGCCATCGCGGGAGGCCGTGGCCAGCAGGGGCCGGCCGGGGGCAAAGGCCAGGGCCGTCACCCGGGATCCATGCCAGAGCAGGGGTTCCGGTCTCCAGCCGCGGGAGCCGGTGTCGTGCTGGCTCCAGAGCACCACGGTGTCGGCCGATGCCACCGCCAGGGGCGGGGCCAGCGGGCCCGGCTGCTCACACCAGGCCAGCAGGCGCACCTTGGCCGGAAAGCCGCTGAACTGCCAGGGGGCGCCCTGGCCAAGTCGGGGCCACAGCAACAGCGAGCGGTCCATCTGACCAGCCGCCAGCAGCCCCGCCAGGGGCGAGAAAGCCAGGCCCAGCCCCGCCGACGCGGTAACCAGACGGGAGGGCGACGGGGCGGGGAAAGCCAGGGGCTGCCACAGGGCCAGCTCACCGTTGCAGCTGGCGGCCAGCAGGGCCCCATCAGGACTCCAGGCCAGGGCCTGCACCGTGCCGGGAAGATCGAGCACCTGGGCGTGCCACTGGCGGCGGGCCCCGTCCCAGAGCCGCACCTGCGGGCCGGCCGCCACCGCCAGCAGCAGGCCAGAAGGCTGCCAGGCCGCAGTATCCAGCCAGCCGGCGCCGAGGGCACGGGGCTCGAGGGCCAGAGGCCGCACACCGCTGCCACCCAGTTCCCAGAGCAGCAGCTCGCCGGCCTGTCCCACCGCCATCAGGAACTGGCCGTCGCTGCTGAAGCCGATGGCATCGAGGCTCCGGTCGCGATCGCCCCGCAGCAGTTCCTCGTATCCCGCCCGGAAATCCAGAAGCAGCAGCTCACCGCCACCACTGGCGATGGCCACCAGCTCCCCGTCCGGGCTCCAGGCCAGGGCCGTGATCGGCTGGTGGAGCGCCCCACTGAGCTGTTCGCTCACCAGCATCGGCTCAGCTGCCATCACGCCTCAGGCCACGCAGGCGGCGAAGCCCGCCCGCAGGCCTGCGGCATCGAGGTTGCGGCCGATGATCACGAATTCGGTGCGACGCCGCTCGCCTGGTTTCCAGGGGCGATCAAAGTCGCCGTCGAGCAGCATGTGCACCGACTGGAACACATAACGCGCGTCTTCGCCGGCCAGCTGGATGATCCCCTTCATCCGGAACAGATCCGGGCCACGCTCGGCCACCAGGTCGGAGAGCCAGCGGCCCAGTTTGTCGAGATCCATGGGCCGCTCGTCCACCAGGGCCAGGGAGCCCACCGCTTCGTCGTGCTCGTGGTCGTGGTCGTCAGCCAGGAAGCCGGGATCGAGGCTCAGGGCCCGCTCCAGTTCGAAGGCCTCCACCCCGAGGATCTGCCGCATCGGCACATCGGCCCTGGTGCTGGTGAGCAGCCGCGCCATCGGATTGATCGCCCGCACCCGCTGCTCGATCGCCGCCCGCTCGGCCGCATCCACCAAATCGGCCTTGTTGAGCACCAGCACATCGGCGAAGGCCAGCTGCTCCTGCACCTCGTCGGCTTCCCAGTGCTGCTGCACGTGGCGCAGATCCACCAGGGTCACCACCGCATCGAGGCGCAGCTCATCGCGCAGGTCGTCGTCCACAAAGAACGACTGGATCACGGGGGCAGGATCGGCCAGGCCGGTGGTTTCGATCACCAGGTGGTCGAAGCGATCCCGGCGCTTCATGAGATTGCCGATGATGCGGATCAGATCGCCGCGCACGGTGCAACAGATGCAGCCGTTGTTCATCTCGAAGATCTCCTCGTCGGCATTAATCACCAGTTGATTGTCGATGCCCACTTCGCCGAATTCATTCACAATCACCGCCACTTTGAGGCCGTGCTCGTGGGTGAGGATGCGGTTGAGCAAGGTGGTTTTGCCGGCGCCGAGGTAGCCGGTGAGCACGGTCACCGGCAGGCGCTCGCCGGCGGGAGCGGCGGAGGCGAAGGCCATGCTGGATCCTGAATGGGAATCGTTCCTATTTTAGCCGCTTTGCTCCGGCGCTGGCTCCAGGGCTGGATCATGGCCTCCCCTGGGGCGGAAAGGCTGGCCATGCACTGACCAATCGGCGCCTCCAGAGGTGACTTTTGCTACCCGACTCCGTAGCTCGCTGACAACTGGGAGATGGAAGAGCCCGTATGAATGGCGATGAGTTCCGCCTTTCGTACCGAGTCCATGGGGATCGTGTTGGGCGCCATCAACGCACCGCTGAGCGCCACCGAGTGTTGACGCAAGACCGCGACCGATCAGAGGACCAGCAGGGCGGGAGCAATCCCACCCTCGCCTCTCAGGTGAGCGGCGGCCGGCAGCGGCGACGCTGGCGACTCGGATGGGCGTCGCAGAACTCCGACCCGAGAGCGTCCTGCTTCCCACTCACGCAAGCCCGGATCGAGGAACTGGTATGGGTTGCCAAGATCCAAGCCAGCCGCGATCTGCGGGACAAGCTGGTGGGCATGGGTGTCCACCGGGGCTCTGCATTGCGCGTGGTCATGCGCGGCGACGACGACTCCCACCTGATTGCCATCACCAACACCCGGCTGGGCCTTGATGGGGCCATGAGCAGAGCCATTCAGGTTCGCAGCTCGGCCATCGAGCTGAGTCCTGCTGGAGC
>JAWOBH010000135.1:0-6726 GCA_046498125.1 Prochlorococcaceae cyanobacterium
CGGAACACGTCGCTGAAGCAGAGCGCCGCCAGGGCTGTGAAGCCGCCGGCGCTGCCCCCCTCGATGGCGATGCGCGCGGCGCTGGCCTTGCCGGCCGCCACCAGGGAGCGGGCGGCGGCGGCGCAGTCGGCCACGTCGGCCACGCCCCACTGGCCGTCGAGCCGCTCCCGGTAGGCCTTGCCGAAGCCGGTGGAGCCGCCGTAGTTCACATCCACCACCCCCCAGCCGCGCGAGGTCCAGAACTGGATCGCCAGGCTCAGCCCCCGCCGGGCCATGCCGGTGGGCCCGCTGTGCCCCTTCACCAGCAGGGGGGAGTGCGCGGTGGGTCCGCCGATCGGCGGGTAGTACCAGGCGTGGGTGCGGGCGCCGCCGTGACCGGCGAACCACCAGGCCTGGGGCTGGCTGATCGCCTCCGGCGCCAGCGGGCAGGGGGCCACGGGGGTGTGCTGCCACTGGCCGCTGGCCAGCTCCAGCTCCAGCAGTCCCTGGGGCGCGGTGGGGGAACTGGCCACGGCCACCAGCCGGCCGGCCTCGGCGCTGAGGCCGGCCAGATCGTCGAAGGGCACGGCCAGGGGCTGCCAGGCCCCGGCGCTGCCCACCATGCCCAGCTCCAGGTTCACCCGGCCCAGCTCCCAGGCGCCCTCTCGGCAGGCGGCGGCGATCAGCTGGCGGCCGTCCCAGGCGCTGGTGCGCATGCCGTACACCCACTGGGGCATGGCGAATTCCGCCGCCATCGGCAGCAGGGGCTCCCAGCGCCCGGATGGGATGTGCAGCCGCTGCAGGTTCCACCAGCCGCTGGCATCGCTGGCCACCACCAGCTCGCCGGCGCCGAGCCAGAGGGGCTGGAACACCGAGACGGCCCTGGGATCGGCGGCGCCGGATCCCGCCACCGGCCGGGGGTTGTGGAGATCCCCGGCGGCCGTCACCTCGGCCAGCCACAGCTGGCTGCGCTGCCAGGGCATGTGCGGCTGCTGCCACTCCACCCAGGCCAGCTGGCCGCCATCGGGACTGAGGCAGGCATAGCCGCAGAAATCGGCGGGCTGATGCAGCACCGCGGGCTCGCCTCCGCCCAGGGGCACCGCCACCAGCCAGTCGCGCTCCTCCGCTTCCATCACGCCGATCCAGCGCCGGTGTCCGGCGTCGATCTGGCCATCGGCGAAGGCCCGCTCGCCGAGGCTGGTGAGGACCGCCGGCGGCTCCAGGGGCCGTCCGCTGGTCGGATCCAGCCGGCAGCGCCAGAGGCAGCGGTCGCCGTCGTGCACGAACACCAGCGTGTCGCCCCCCACGGCGTAGCTGCCGCCGCCGTAGGCATGCACGCGGCTGCGCAGGTTCCAGGGCGGCGGGGTGAGTTCCAGCGGTTCGGCGCCGGCCTGGGCGGCCGGCCGCACCAGCAGGGTGGTGCGGCCCCCCTCCTGGGGCCGCTGCTCCAGCCAGAACAGCAGCCCATCGCGCAGCAGCGGCTCGCGCAGGCTCGGGTCGTGCCCCACCACCTGCGCCGCGGGCAGGGGCTGCTCTTCTGTGTCCGACTGCCGCATCGACTGCCGCATGGGGGATGCCGCGACCGGTTCCCAGTGGATCGGCCTTAAACTGGCACAACCCGTGAGAGAGAGAGCGTTGGCACGCAGCTTCGCCCAGATGGCCCGCACGGCGGAGCAGCCCGGCCGCAGCGTCCAGGTGCCCAAGCAGCCGCTGGCCGAGCCGCCTCTGCCCATTCACGCCCTGGGTGATCGGGTGCTGCGCACCCCCGCCAAGCGCGTGGGCAAGGTGGATGACGCGGTGCGCGAGCTGGTCCGCGACATGCTGCGCAGCATGTACTCCGCCAGCGGCATCGGCCTGGCGGCACCCCAGGTGGGCGTGCACAAACAGCTGCTGGTGATCGACCTCGATCCCGACAACGCCGCCAGTCCGCCCCTGGTGCTGATCAACCCGGAGATTCGCTCCTTCGGCTCCGGCCTCGACAGCTACGAGGAAGGCTGCCTGAGCATTCCTGGCGTGTATCTCGACGTGGTCCGCCCGTCCACCGTGGAGGTGAACTACCGCGACGAGATGGGCCGCCCCCGCCGCCTCAAGGCTGATGGCCTGCTGGGCCGCTGCATCCAGCACGAGATGGACCACCTCAACGGTGTGCTGTTCGTGGACCGGGTGACCGACGAGCTCAGCCTCAGCAGCGCGCTCCAGGAGCACGGCTTCCAGCGCGGCGACGTGCAGTCCATCCGCTGAGCTGGTCATGCCGATGAAACCCCTCGCCGGGCTGTTCCTGGCCCTGGCCTGCGTGCTGGGGATCGCCGCCACCGGCAGTGTGTTCGAGCTGGCCTACGGCGACCCCAACCTGGGACTCGCCCCAACCCGCTGGATCCTTGCCCTGAGCCTCCCAGGCACCGTGGCCACCCTGCTGCTGGCCATCCGCATCAACAAGCCCGCCTGAGGGCCCGGACCACGGCCAGACCCCCCCTGGCGAGCCCGGAGGACCTTGCATACCATGGCTGCCTGCCCGGTTTCCCCTGCCATGCTCAAGCCCGCGCTGCTTCCCGCCCCGATGGCCGCGGCCCTGGCCGCGCTGGGCGTGTCGGCCCTGGTTGCCATCCCGGCGGCGCCGGCCGCCCGCGCCAGCTCACTGTTCCAGACAGCCGAGCTCAACCCCGGCAACTTCGCTGTGGTGGCCGCTCCCATCGGCAGCGGTGAGCGCGCCCAGCTCAACATCTACGAGCAGCTCAACGGCCGGCGCGCCTGTTTCGCCGTCAACGGCGGCCAGCCGGCGGCGGTGGAGCCCCTGCTGGCCACCTTCGATTTCACCGGCATCTGCAGCCGCTATCTCGATGCCAACGGCTACTCGGTGCGCATCGGCGACACCGATCTGGCCCCCGGTTATCGGCTGAGCGTGGTGCGCTTCAGCGATGACAACCTGCTGCTGGCGGTGCCCACCCGTTCCGGGATCGGTCCGGAGATGGTGGTGGCCCGTACCAACGGCCCTGGCACGGGCTATCTGAAGCTGGTGCTGGAGCCGGGCTGGCAGCTCAAGCGGCGGGCCTACAACGGCCGCAACCTTGGCCATGTGTACCTCTATCGCGACAGCTGGCCCGGCATCGCTCCAGCCGCCGCCGCTCCCGCCACCGCCTCTCCCACCACAGTGGAAGTTGAGGTGGAGGTGGAACCACCGGCCGCCGACGCTGGCAACGGCCCCGTGCCGCTGGACGTGGAACTCGGCAGTGACGCCCTGATCAACGATCCCGGGTTCCGGGGCTTGTGAGGCTTGCTGCGCGCCGGTTGCTAGTTTGATCCACTCTGTGAGATGCATCCAGCTTCATGACCCAGGTCACCGTCGGCGAAAACGAAGGCATCGAGTCGGCCCTGCGCCGCTTCAAGCGCCAGGTGTCCAGGGCTGGCATCTTTGCCGACCTCAAGCGGCTGCGGCACCACGAGACGCCCACGGAGAAGTACAAGCGCAAGGCCCAGCAGCGCCGTCGCCGTCGCTGAGCCAGGCCCTCAGCGCAGCTCCAGGGAATCAAAGCTGCGGTAGGTGAGAGCTTCGGCCACCGCCGCCGCCCCCACGCCCGGCTGGTCGTCGAGGTCGCTGATCGTGCGGGCCACCCGCAGCAGCCGTCCCCCTGCCCTGGCTGTGAGCCGGCGCTGGCCGAGGGCCCGCTCCCACAGCTCCAGCGCCTCCGGCTCCAGGCCCAGCACCTGCTGCAGTGCTGCTCCGCTCAGGCGCGCGTTGCCGATTCCGCCTGGGTTGCGGTGCGCCATGCGCCGGTGGGCAGCCGCCACCCGCTCGGCCACAGCCGCGCTGGTGTCAGGTGCTGATCGTCCGCCGCCGCGGTAGGGCGCCGCCAGGGCCGCGGCCTGGGGTCGCCGCATCACCACCTGCAGATCGATGCGATCGAGCAGCGGGCCGGAGAGGCGGCCCCAGTAGCGCCGCCGTTCCCCCTCGCTGCAGCGGCACTCCCGTTCGGGATCGCCATACCAGCCGCAGGCGCAGGGATTGGATGCCCCCACCAGGGTGATGGCGCAGGGGAAGCGGCTGCGCTGCCGGCAGCGGTGGATCCAGATCTCGCCCTCCTCCAGAGGTTGGCGCAGCAGGTCGAGCACACCGCTGCGGAACTCGCTGAGCTCATCGAGAAACAGCACCCCGTGATGGGCCAGGGCCAGCTCACCGGGCCTGGGGATGGCGCCGCCGCCGATCAGGGCGGCACCAGAGCAGCTGTGGTGGGGGGAGCGAAAGGGCCGCTCGCCCACCAGGCCAGCCCCCGGCTCCAGCAGCCCGGCCACCGAGTGGATGCGGGTGAGGTCCAGGGCCTGCTCCCGGCTCAGGGGCGGCAGCAGGCCCCCCAGACAGCGGGCCAGCATCGTCTTGCCGCTGCCCGGCGGCCCCACCAGCAGCAGGTGATGGCCTCCGGCGGCGGCGATCTCCAGGGCCCGCCGGCCGTGGAGCTGGCCGTGGACATCAGCCAGGTCGGGTCCGCCGTACATGGCGGCGCTGACGGCGGCGCCGGCCTGCGCCGCCGTGCTGACCCTGGGCGGCTCCCGCAGCAGCCGCACCGCCTCCTCCAGGTGCTCTACACCCCACACCCGCAGGCCCTCCACCAGGGCGGCCTCGGCGGCGTTGGCCTGGGGCACCAGCAGGGCCCGTGCCCCCTCGGCCCGGGCCCGCAGCGCCACCGCCAGGGCCCCGCGCACAGGCCGCAGCCGGCCGTCGAGAGACAGCTCGCCGCTGCTCCACACCCCATCCAGGGCCTGGGGCGGCAGCTGTCCGGTGGCGATCAGGAGTCCCAGGGCCACGGGCAGATCGAAACCGGGTCCCTCCTTGCGCAGATCGGCCGGGGCCAGGTTCACCACCACCCGGCCGAGGGGCACCCGAAACCCGCTGTGCCGCAGGGCCGAGCGCACCCGCTCGCGGGCCTCCTGCACCGAGGTGCCGGCCAGGCCCACCATCTGCAGGGCGGGCAGGCCGGGCCCCAGATCCACCTCCACACTCACCGTGAGGGCATCCAGCCCCAGCAGCGCGGCGCTGCTGCATCGTGCCAACATCGCGTCCAGGCCACTGCTCCATCAGTGCCACCCGCGTCACCGCAGCCCGCTTCCCGCCCGCTCGCCATGGCCGCCGCCGACCAGCCTCAGGACCGGAACGACACGATCTTCGGCCGCATCCTGCGCGGCGAGATTCCCTGCGACCAGGTGTATGCCGATGAGCACTGCCTGGCCTTCCGGGATGTGGCCCCCCAGGCGCCGGTGCACGTGCTGGTGATCCCCCGCCAGCCCATCGCCCGCCTCGATGAGGCCGCTCCCGAGCAGGCCCCTCTGCTGGGGCACCTGCTGCTGGTGGCCGCCAAGGTGGCCCGGCAGGAAGGACTGAGCGACTTCCGCACGGTGATCAACTCCGGCGCCGAGGCCGGTCAGAGCGTGTTCCATCTGCACGTACATGTGATCGGCGGCCGTCCCTTGGCCTGGCCGCCGGGCTGAGTGGCCAGGCCCTGAGCGCGCCGGCAGGACCGCGGTGGTGAGAATGGGCGTCATCTGGCACCCCGCATGAACCCCCTCAAGGCCCTCCGCAGTCAGCTGAGCAAGCTGCAGCGCCTGGCCCAGCCCTACTTCCTGCCAGTGGAGGACACCCGCGCCTGGCAGTTCCCCCTGCTGGTGGTGGCGCTGGTGACCGTGGTCGTGGGGATCACCCTGCTGCTGCTCACCGGCGTGGTGGCCCTCACCGGGGCCGTGATTCCCGAGCTGCGGGGCCGCTTCCTCCCCGGTGTGCCCGAGCAGGTGGCCTCGCTGTGGCGCAGCCCCTGGGGCGCCGTGGTGATGGCCCTGATGGCGGGCGGGCTGGCCACGTTCGCCGCCATGCGCAGCAAGCTGCGCCAGGGCCGCTGGGTGCCCTGGACCCTGCTGGGCGTGATCCTGCTGCTGATCCTGGTGATCAACGGCATCAATGTGGGCATCAGTTTCATCGCCCGCAACGTCGACAACGCCCTGGTGGCCTTCGACCAGGACAACTTCTGGAAGATCGTCGGCATCTACGCCTTCTGCCTGGTGCTGGCCTTGCCGATCCGTGCCCTGCAGAGCTACCTGATCCCCAAGCTGGGCCTGCTCTGGCGGGAATGGCTCAGCGGTCGGTTACTGGGCCGCTACCTCAGCAACCGGGCCTACTACGAGCTCAACCCCAACGATGAATCGGCCGAGGAGATCGACAATCCCGACCAACGCATCGCCCAGGACACCGACAGTTTCACCCGCACCAGCTTGAGCGTGACCGTGGAGGTGCTCTCGGCGCTGCTCACTTTCTTCAGCTTCATCATCGTGCTGTGGAGCATCAGCGACAGGCTGGCGCTGCTGTTGCTGGTCTACTCCGTTGGCGGCACGGCGGTGATCGTGTTTGCCAGCCGCAAGCTGGTGAAGCTCAACTACCAGCAGCTCAAGCTCGAGGCCAACTTCCGCTACGGCCTTGTGCACATCCGTGACAACGCCGAATCGATTGCGTTTTACCGGGGCGAGAAGCAGGAGTCGCGCGAAGCGGTGCGGCGCCTGGATGGTGCCATCGAGAACTACAACCGTCTGATCATCTGGGAGGCGCTGATCAGTGTGATCCAGCGCTCCTACGACTACTTCTCCCGCTTCCTGCCCTGGCTGGTGATCGCCCCCATCTACTTCGCCCGCGAGGTGGATTTCGGCGTCTTCGGGCAGGCCAGCATCGCCTTTTCCCAGGTGCTGTTCTCGGTCAGTTACATCGTCAACAAC
>JAWOBH010000057.1:0-14704 GCA_046498125.1 Prochlorococcaceae cyanobacterium
TCGACGTTGAAGCTGCTGAGCCCATGGCGGACCAGCACAATCCGGAGGGACACGGACCCAGGGCTGCGCAGGGGCATCGTATGGGAGCAGGCAGGGGGGAGAATCCAGGCGATTGCCTCCCTCGCCCCACAGCGCTTGCCCCCTCACTCCGCCGCTGCTCCGCGCTGGAAACTGCTGCTCGCCGCCGCCAGCCTGCTGCTCTGCAGTCTGCTCTGGATCAACGGCCTGCTCCAGAGTCTGGATCGCCCCTCGGTCGGCAACGCCCTGGAGCTGCGTCAACGGCAGCTGCAGGCCCTGGCTGAACCGGCCCTGCCGGAGCGGCTGCAATCCCTGCTGGCCGGACCCGAGACCCTCGAGCAGCTGACGATCCAGCTGCGGGAGTCTCTGGCCGCCGAACCCGGTCCGGGCAGCCCTGACCAGCTGCTGCAACTGGCCCTGCTGGAGCGCCGCAGCGGGCAGGCCGAAGCCAGCGACGCCCTGCTTGATCGACTGCGCGCCCAAGTGCCGCCCGAGCGGCACGCGCTTGTGGCCCTGCTCGAGAGCGATCCTGCCGCCCTCGCCGCTGAGCCGCAGCGGATCGCCGCCCTCAGGGACCCCTGGCAGCAGGATCTGAGCCCCCTCACCAGCCAGCTGCTCTGCCAGGCCCTGGAGCCCGATCGAGCCGACTGCGGCGACCCGCGGCGGCAGGCCCGGGCCCTGGCTCGCCTGCTGGCGGTGAGCTGGCTGCCGGGACTGCTGCTGTTGATCGGACTCAGCCTGCTGCTGCGGCAGGCCTGGGTGCGGATCCGCCACCGCGGCCTGGAGGCCCCGCCGCTGGTGGGTCCGCCCCTCGATCTGGTGGATGTGACCCTGCTGATCGCCGGCGGCTTTGTGGTGCTGGGAGAGCTGAGCGTGCCGCTGCTGCTGGCACCGGCCCTGCGGCCGCTGCTCGCGCCCCTGGAGGCCACCCCGGCGCGCCAGCAGGGATTGCAGGTGCTGCTCCTCTACCTGGGATTGATGGTGCCTCCCCTGCTGATCCTGGCCGCCCAGCTGCGGCCCCTGGCCGGCCGTGAACCGGCCAACGGCTGGTTGCAATGGCGCTGGCGACCCTTTGGCTCGGCCCTCCGCACGGCCCTGGCCCATCTGCTCATGGTGCTTCCCATGGTGACCTTCGCGGGCTGGCTGGTTGACCGGCTGCTGGGAGATCCCGGCGGCAGCAACCCCCTGCTGGAGCTGGTGCTCACCACCCGGGACCCGCTGGCACTGCTGTGCTTCGGGGTCACGGCCATGGTCCTGGCCCCCCTGTTTGAGGAGACGCTGTTCCGGGGCGTGCTGCTGCCGGCCCTGGGAAACCGCTGGGGGGGGACGGCGGGCGTGCTGGTCAGTGCCCTGGTGTTCGGCCTGGCCCATCTCAGTCTTGGCGAGCTGCTGCCCCTGGTGGTGCTGGGAGTGGGCCTGGGCTGGCTGCGGCTGCGCAGCGGCCGGCTGGGACCCTGCGTGGTGATGCACGGTCTCTGGAACGGCTTCACCTTCACCAACCTGTTGCTGCTGGCGGTGTGAAAGCCCAGTTGAGCCCTTGCTGAGGGACTGCACGGGTGGTTCACTTGCAGAGCGTTTGGCTTTCCCCGTGGTCGCCTCCAAATTCCCAGGGCCGGCCGCCGACAGTTTCCAGGCCCAGCGGCCCCTGCAGCTGATCCGGGGTTCGCTCAGCGGTCGTGCCGGGGCTCACCGGACCCCCTGGCTGATGGGCCTGCACCGGGCCGCCGACGGCACCCTGGCCGGCCTCGGCCTCTGCATGCTCGCTCTCAGCGGTCTTACCCTGCACTGGCAGAACGAATGGGGCCAGAGCTTCCAGAGCCTGGAAGCGTCCCAGGTGCTGGAACACCGCCTGCAGGAATCGGCCGCACAGCTGGAGCGTCACCACCTCCGCTCCGCCGGCCAACCGGGCCAGCTGGTGCCCACCAGCAGCGACCGTCTGGTCTTCATGCCACCGCCGCCGGCTCCGCCCCAACCCTCCGCAGACCTTCCCCTGCCCTCGCTGAACTGGAATCCGGCCGCCACCGGCTACTGAGTCACCCTCTGGGCGGGATCCATGTCCTCCACCTCGCTGCCACGCTCCCGCCGGCCCAACCCCGCCCGCTCGGGGGCGGCCACCCGACAGCAGCGGGTGGTGCCGATTCAGCCCCTGAGTCCCGGGCGGCTGCTGGTCGTCTATGGCCTGCTCTGCCTCGGCCTGGCGGGTCTGACCGCCCGCCTGGCCTGGCTGCAGGTGTTCGACACCGCCAACCTGGAAGCCAAGGCCCGGGCCATTCAGACCCAGTCCCAGACCCCCCTGGGCAAGCGCCGCACCATCGTGGATCGCAACGGCCGTCTGGTGGCCCTCGACGAGGAGCGCTTCACCCTCTGGGCCCATCCCCGCTACTTCAACTTCCCCGGCGACGACCCCCAGAAGCTACGCAGCCGGGAGGATGTGGCAGCCCGCCTGGCCCCCGTCCTCGCCCAGCCGCCTGAGCTGCTGCACGAGCGCATGGCAGGCCGGCCCAGCGGGGTGAAGCTGGGCAGCGACATCGACCCGGAAACCGCCGAGCGCATCCGCCAGCTGGGCATCAGCGGCCTCGACCTGGAGGGCTATCCCCAGCGGGTCTACCCCCAGGGCCCCCTGTTCGCCAATGTGGTGGGCTTCCTCAACCTGGAGCGGGTGCCTCAGGCGGGACTGGAGCAGAGCCGCGACAGGGATCTCCAGCGCCAGGAAAACACCATCAGCATGCGCCGCGGCGCCGATGGCACCCCCCTCCCTGAGGGCCTCAAGGCCGGAGCGCTGTACGGCGACGATCTGCGCCTGCAGCTCACCCTGGACGCGCGCCTGCAGCAGGTGAGCCAGCAGGCGCTGGCCACTCAGGTGGCGAAATGGAAGGCCAAGCGTGGCGCCGCCCTGGTGATGGATGTGCGCAACGGCGAGATGCTGGCTCTGACCTCCTATCCCACCTACGACCCCAACCAGTTCTGGAAATTCAATCCGGGTCTGTTCCGCGAATGGTCGGTGCAGGATCTCTACGAGCCCGGATCCACCTTCAAGCCCATCAACCTGGCCATCGCCTTGCAGGAGAAGGCGATCGACCCGAAGGGCACGGTCAGCGACCCGGGACAGTTGAGCATCGGTGGCTGGCCGATTTTCAACCACAACCGCCAGGGCAACGGCGTGATCGACTTCGCCACCGTGCTGGAGGTGTCCAGCAATGTGGGCATGGTGAATGCCATGGCCAAGGTGAAGCGGGAACGCTTCTGGGAGTGGCTCAACAAGATCGGCATCGACACCCGGCCCGACACCGACCTGCCCGGCGCGGTGGCCGGGGAACTCAAGCCTCGGGGGGTGTTCACAGGCCATGCCATCGAACCGGCGGTGGCGGCCTTCGGCCAGGGCTTCTCCCTCACGCCGTTGAAACTGGCCCAGCTCCACGCCATGCTCGCCAATGGCGGCCGACTGGTCAGCCCCCACATCACCCGGGGCCTGCGCTCCGGTGAGGCCCTGGCCAGGACCACCGGCCATTCCGGCATCCAGCTGCTCGATCCACAGGTGACGCGCACGGTGCTGGAGTGGATGGAGCAGACCGTGGCCCGCAGTGACAGCCTCGGCATCAAGGTGCCGGGCTACCGCATCGGCGGCAAGACGGGCACGGCCCAGAAGGCCGAGCGAGGGGTGTACATCCCCGGGGCCCTGATCACCAGCTTCGTGGGGGTGCTGCCGATCGAAGACCCGCGCTACGTGGTGCTGGTGGTGGTGGATGAACCCCAGGGCGGCAACACCTACGGCTCAACGGTGGCCGCGCCCGTGGCTCGCCAGATCATTGATGCCCTGCTGGTGCTGGAGCAGATCCCGCCGTCCCGTCCGGTTGTCCAGCCCGCCCAGGCCACCGAACCCGCCCTACCGCCTGCCTGACGAACCATCGACGGCCATGTGGCCATTCGCGCAAGCGCCGCCCTCCAGCCTTTGGTGCGGCAACAACTCTGGCTAGCGTTGGTCAAACCCGGACTTCCGCCAGCGATGGCCAACCTGCTCGATCAACTCGCCGCCATGACCGTGGTTGTCGCCGATACAGGCGACATCGACGCGATCAAGCAGTTCAAACCGCGGGACGCCACCACCAACCCCTCGCTGATCCTGGCTGCTTCCCAGATTCCCACCTACCAACATCTGATCGACCGCTCCCTGCGGGAGTCACGCAATGAGATGGGCGCCGATGCCGGTGCCGATGCGGTGGTGCGTGAGGCCCTCGATGAAATCTGCATCACCTTCGGCAAGGAGATCCTCAGGATCGTGCCCGGGAGGGTTTCCACGGAAGTGGATGCCCGCCTGAGCTACGACACCGAGGCCACGATCGCCAAGGCCCGGCGGCTGATCCAGCTCTACAACCAGGCGGGTGTCAGCAACGACCGGGTGCTGATCAAGGTGGCCTCCACCTGGGAGGGCATCCGCGCCGCTGAGCAGCTGGAGAAGGAGGGCATCCACTGCAATCTCACCCTGTTGTTCTCCTTCGCCCAGGCCGTGGCCGCCGCCGAGGCCGGAGTCACCCTGATCTCCCCGTTCGTGGGCCGCATCCTCGACTGGCACAAGAAGAACACCGGCCGCGACAGCTATCCCGGGCCGGAAGACCCTGGGGTGGTGTCGGTGACCCAGATCTTCAACTACTACAAGACCTACGGCTACAAAACCGAGGTGATGGGAGCCAGCTTCCGCAACACCGAGGAGATCATCGAACTGGCAGGCTGCGACCTGCTCACCATCTCCCCGGCCCTGCTCCAGGAGCTGAGCAGCACCGAGGGGGTGCTGGAGCGCAAGCTCAACCCCTTCGATCCGGCACCCACCGACTCCCAGATCCACCTGGACGAAGCGAGCTTCCGCTCCATGCACGGCGCCGACCCGATGGCCACGGAAAAGCTCGAGGAGGGCATCCGGGGCTTCTGCAAGGCGATCGAAACCCTCGAGGCCCAGCTGGCCCACCGCCTCGCGGTGCTGGAGGGCGGCGCCGCCTTCGGCCATGCCGTGCACGAGATCTTCCTGCTCAACGACCTGGACGGTGACGGCACCATCACCCGCGAGGAGTGGCTGGGCAGCGATGCGGTGTTCGATGCCCTCGACACCGACAACGACGGCCGCCTGGCCCCCGATGACGTGCGTGGTGGCCTGGGGGCAGCCCTGGCGGTGAGCGGCAGCTGAACCCGCCCCGGCCTTAATCGGCTCTTGACCTGGCTGGTCCACACTGGGCCGCTGATTCGCCCTGCCCCCCTCCGCCGTGAACGCACTCGACACCATGCGCGCCCTGGCCAGTGAGGGCGAAGTGATCACGGTGCAGCCCGGTCAGCTCATCTTCCGTTCCGGAGAGAGCGGCGACTGCATGTTCGGGGTGCTGGAAGGGGAGGTGCAGCTGAGCTGGAACAGCGAAGCTGGCCATGAGCAGATCCGTGCCGGGGATGTGTTCGGAGCCGGGGCCCTGGTGACCAGCGAACACCGCCGCTACGGCGATGCCAAGGCAATCACGCCCTGCCGGCTGCTGGTGATGAACCGGGAGAAGTTCCTGTTCGCCGTGCAGGAATCACCGATGTTCGCGATCGAGCTGCTGGGCTCGATCGATCAACGCCTGCGCCAGCTCAAGGACTGCACGCGCATCGGCTGAGCGCCGCTCAGCCCCGCTGCAGCAGCAGCCGGCGGATCGCCCGCTGGGCGATGTCGCCGTAGCCCATCTCCCCCGAGAGGATCTGGGCGATGCGCTGAGGGGCCGTGGGGCGCTTGATGCCCAGCTGATAGCCCACCTTCGGCACGCGGTAGAACACGCTGGCGATGCGCCGTCCCCAGGCCATCGAGTCGCCCCAGTCCCGGCGCATCCCCTCGCTGTAGTCCGCCAGGGCCGAGGCTTCTCCCGCCAGCCAGAGATCGATGGCGCTGGCGGCCCGGCACCCGCTCAGCAGCGCTGGTCTCAGGCCCTCCGCCAGGAAGGGATCACAGAGCGAGGCGGCATCCCCGGCCAGCACCACGCCTTCGCCATGGAGGGGGTGGTGGCCATCCCACACCCGCAGGCGATTGACCGTTCGCTGGCCGGCATCGGGAGCGAACCCCAGGCTGGGCAGCAGCCGCGCCAGCACCGCATCGGCCTGGGAGCGGGCGGTGGCCGGATCCGGGGGCCGGCCGATGAAGCTGCCCAGGCCGATGCTCATCCCACCGTGCCGGGGGAAGGCCCAGCAGAACCCCTTGGGCACCAGGCCGAAGCCGAAATGGGCCGTGGCCGGATCGGCCACCATTCCCTCCAGCTCCACCGACACGGTGGTGGCGAACCGGGGCCGGCTGGGTCCAAGCCCCAGCGCTGCCGCCAGCCGTGACCCGGAGCCATCGGCCACCACCACGGCCTGGGCCTCCAGCCACCCGCCCGCCGGCTGGGCAGCGGCATCCGGGGCCAGTTGCAGCCGCCAGCGGCCATCACAGCGCCGCAGGTCCTGCACCGGGCATCCGGGGAGGACGCTGGCACCGGCGGCCCTGGCCTGATCCACCAGGAAGGCGTCGAGGTTGGCGCGCCGCACGATCCAGAAGGGCGCCTCGCCCGGCAGCTCGGCCACCACCGGATCCCCCAGATCCCAGGTGAAGCGCACCCGTTCGATCACCGCCTCCACCACCGGGCCGAGGTCGAAGGGAAACCAGGCCTGCACCGAAGCCGCCATGCCGCCCCCGCAGGCCTTGGCCCGGGGAAAGGAGCCGGCCTGATCCACCACCAGCACGCGGCGACCGGCCCTGGCGAGGTGGGAGGCGGCCGCAGCCCCGGCGGCCCCGGCCCCCACCACGATCACCTCCCATGGGCCCGACGGGGTGCTCACACCTTGAGGATCTCCGCCTCCTTCTCAATCAGGTGCTTGTCGAGCTCGGCGATGAAGCGGTCGGTGAGCTTCTGCACCTTGTCCTGTTCGTCACGGCTCTGGTCTTCGGAGAGCTCACCATCCTTCTCACGCTTCTTGATCCGGTCGATGCCGTCACGGCGGTTGTTGCGCAGGGCCACCTTGCCCTCCTCGGCATATTTCGCGGCGATCTTGCAGAGCTCCTTGCGGCGGTCCTCAGTGAGCGGCGGGATGTTGATGCGGATCACCCGGCCGTCGTTGTTGCAGGTGAGGCCCAGGTCGCTCATGGCGATCGCCTTCTCGATCAGGCCCAGGGAGCTCTGGTCGAAGGGCTGGATCTGGATCGTCTGGGCATCGGGCGTGGTGAGACTGGCCAGCGACTTCAGCTGCGTCTCGGCGCCGTAGTACTCGACGCTGATCTTATCCAGCAGGGAGGTGTTGGCCCGCCCCGTGCGGATGGTGTTGAAGTTGCGCAGGGCGGCGTCCACCGACTTGCGCATGGCGGCTTCCAGATCCATGTCGATCACTCAGACTGGGGGCTCAGGGGTGAATGCGGGTACCGATCGGCTCGCCGCGCACGGCCCGGCCGATGTTGCCGGGACCGAACAGATCAAACACCACGATGGGGATGGCGTTGTCCTTGCAGAGGGCAATGGCGGCGCCGTCCATCACTTCAAGCTCGCCGCTGAGCACCTCGAGGAAGGAGAGGGTTTCGTAGCGGCGGGCATCGGCGTGTTTGGCCGGATCGCGGTCGTAGACCCCATCCACCTTGGTGGCCTTGAACACCACGTCGGCGTTGATCTCGGCGGCCCGCAGGGCGGCGGTGGTGTCGGTGGTGAAGAAGGGGTTGCCGGTGCCGGCGGCGAAGATCACCACCCGGCCTTTCTCCATGTGGCGGATCGCCCGGCGGCGGATGTAGGGCTCGGCCACCTCCTGCATGGAGATGGCGCTCTGCACCCGGGTAGGCACGCCGGCCCGCTCCAGCCCGTCCTGCAGGGTGATGGCATTCATCACCGTGGCCAGCATGCCCACATAGTCGGCCGTGGCCCGGTCCATGCCGGCGGCGCTGCCCTTGAGGCCACGGAAGATGTTGCCGCCGCCCACCACGATCGCCAGCTGGGTGCCGTCGGCCACGCAGGCAGCCACGTCGGCCGCAATCGACTGCACGATGGCCGGGTCGATGCCGTAGCCCTGCTCACCCATCAGCGCTTCGCCGCTGAGCTTGAGGAGCACGCGCTTGAACCCCATCGACCCCTGTTGATCTGCGGCACCGTAGCAATGGCCTCAGCCGCCGTCCTCAGAACTCGATCCCGCGCTGGGCCTTCACCCCCTGCTCGCGGAAGGGATGGCGCACCAGCTTCATCTCCGTCACCAGGTCGGCCCGCTCCAGCAGAGATGCCGGGGCGCCGCGCCCGGTGAGGGCCACATGGGTGAGCGGTGGCCGCAGGGCCAGGCCCTCCAGCACCTGCTCCACCGCCAGATAGCCGAGCTTGAGGGCCACGTTCACCTCATCGAGCACCACCAGATGGCGGCCGGGATCGGCCAGGTAGTCGCAGGAGCGCTCCCAGGCGGTCTGCACCAGGGCACGATCGCGCTCCCGGTCCTGGGTTTCCCAGGTGAAGCCCTCCCCCAGGGCATGCCAGGCCAGGGCATCGCCGAACAGCTCCAGGGCCCTGGCCTCGCCCGGCTGCCAGCCGCCCTTGATGAACTGCACCACCGCCACCCGCTCCCCGTGGCCGAGGCTGCGCAGCACCAGGCCCAGGGCCGCGGTGGTCTTGCCCTTGCCGTCGCCGGTGAACACCAGCACCAGGCCCTTCTCCAGGTTGCGCTCCCCCACGCGCTGCTGCTGCACCTCGCGGCGGCGGGCCATGCGGCGGCGGTAGGCCTGCTGGTCGCGCTCGGGAGCCAGCTCTCCGCCGGGCCCGAGCTCAGCGGCAATCCGGTCCAGGTCCTGAGGAGGCGCGCCCGTGCCGAGGGCCGGGGCTGCGCTGATCTCGTTCTGCGGCTCGGTCTGCGGCTCGGTCTGCGGCATGGCACTCACGGCCAACATTCCAGGAGGAAGGATTCACTCTGGCGGCCTCGGCGAAGCGCTGCCGGGCCAGGGCCGTGTCCACGGCCTGCTGCTGGTCGCGGCGGGTGATCCAGTGGTGATAGGTGCGGGTATGGATCGCCACCGAATGGCCCATCATCCGGGCCGCCACCGTGTCGGGCAGACCGATGTGAATGGTGCGCACGGCCCAGGCGTGGCGCAGGTCGTAGGGGGTGATCGGCAGCTGATAGCGCCGGAACTGCTCCGCCACCCGACGCCCCACCTGCTGCAGCGTGGTGCGGCGCAGATCGGTGCACACCGCCGGCAACAGCTGCGGGCAGATCCCCAGCCGTTCCAGACCGAACTGCTCCACCCAGTCGGGCTGGAAGGGCCAGACCTGGTGCTCGCCGGTCTTGCTGCTGGGCAGCACCCGGATCACCCGGTCGCCCCCTGGCGCCAGGCTGGAGAGATCACAGAAGAACACCTCGTGGTTGCGCAGGCCGTAGGTGGCCATCAGCCCGTAGGCCAGCCGCCAGGCGGGATTGGGGATCAGCTGCAGCAACTGCAGGATCGTGGCGTCGCCGGGCAGCTGGCGGAAGCGGGCGGCGTGAAGGCCGTAGCCGCCGGCGCGGGCGGCCCAGTCGGCCGGCAGCGCCAGAGCGCCGTGGCGGGCCAGAGCCGCCAGGGCGATGCCGCACTGCTGGCGGCTGCTGCTGCCGGGCTCGTAGCTCTCCAGCACCCGCTCCCACAGACCGACCCAGGACTCCTCCCCAGGGCCAGCGGCCTGGCCCTTGCCGGCGACCTGCAGCAGCCGCCGCAGGTAGGGCCGGTAGGCGGCGCTCCAGGTGCTGCGGCAGCCGGCGGCGTTGCGGCGTCGCTGGGGGTCGAGGAAAAAGGCCCGCTCGAAGCTATCCACCAGCGCCGGCAGCTCCAGCCCCGGCAGCTCCGGCAACGGCCCCGGCCGGGCCGGAGCCGATAGCGACGGCGGGCTGGTGCCGGGCCACTGGAAGCTGCCCTGCTCCAGCTGGCGCAGCACCTGGCGCTGCCGCTGCCGGGCCTGCTCCAGCCCCGCCGTGGTGGCAGGCAGCCCCAGGCTGAGGCGCTGCACCGGGCGGGCGTTTCCACCGCGGCGACAGGGCAGGGGGCCACGCAGTCCCAGCCGGCCACCCCGGCGCTCGATCCTCAGGGCGATGCCGATGGCCGCCAGACGGGCGTTGTGCTCGGCCAGGGCGGTATCGATCGCCACCAGGGAGGCGTCCGCTGGCGGGGCCGGGGCCGGCGGGGCGGGGGGGGGTTCAGCTGGGACGGTACTGGTGGCGATCAGCGGGCCGGCGGAAGCAGCCCGAAGGTATCGATGGGTGGACAGCCCAGCTAGCCCCACCACCCCAGCGTTACGCTCCCTGGTGGTGCGCCGTACGGAACCAGGGATGGCCAAGGAAGGCATGGCCAAGGTGGGCGTGCTGCTGCTGAACCTCGGGGGTCCGGAGCGGATCCAGGACGTTGGCCCCTTTCTGTACAACCTGTTCTCGGATCCGGAGATCATCCGGCTGCCCAACCCGGCCCTGCAGAAGCCCCTGGCCTGGCTGATCAGCAGCCTGCGGGCCGGCAAGTCCCAGCAGGCCTATCGCTCCATCGGCGGCGGCTCACCGCTGCGACGGATCACCGAGCAGCAGGCGCGAGAGCTGCAGAGCGTGCTGCGCCAGCGCGGCATCGAGGCCACCAGCTACGTGGCCATGCGCTACTGGCATCCGTTCACCGAGTCGGCGGTGGCCGACATCAAGGCCGATGCCGTCGATGAGGTGGTGGTGCTGCCCCTCTACCCCCACTTCTCGATCAGCACCAGCGGCTCCAGCTTCCGCGAATTGAAGCGCCTTCGCCAGGCCGACCCCGCTTTCGCCGCCCTGCCGATCCGCTGCATCCGCAGCTACCACGACGATCCCGGCTACATCGGCGCCATGGCGGAGCTGATCGCCCGCGAAATCCGGGCCTGCCCTGACCCCGGCTCGGCCCACGTGTTCTTCAGCGCCCACGGGGTGCCCAAGAGCTATGTGGAGGAAGCCGGCGATCCCTACCAGCGGGAGATCGAGGAGTGCAGCGGGTTGATCATGGAGCGGCTGGAGCGCGATCTGGGTCACGCCAATCCCCACACCCTGGCCTACCAGAGCCGGGTGGGCCCGGTGGAGTGGCTGCGGCCCTACACCGACGAAGCCCTCCAGGAGCTCGGCGAGCAGGGGGTGAAGGACCTGGTGGTGGTGCCGATCAGCTTCGTGAGCGAGCACATCGAGACCCTCGAGGAGATCGACATCGAGTACCGCGAGATCGCCACCGAGGCGGGGATCACCAATTTCCGCCGGGTGCCGGCCCTCGACACCACCCCCTCCTTCATCGAGGGTCTGGCCCAGTTGGTGCAGCGGGCCTTGGAGGGCCCGGAGGTGAACCTCGATCAGGCCGCCGCCCTGGCCACCAAGGTGAAGCTCTATCCCCAGGACCGCTGGGCCTGGGGCTGGAACAACAGCTCCGAGGTGTGGAACGGACGCTTGGCAATGGTGGGGTTTTCTGCTTTTCTGCTTGAGCTGATCAGTGGCCGGGGACCGCTCCATGCGCTGGGCCTGCTCTGAGTTGGCCACCGCTCTGACCCGACCCCTGGGCAACCGCCGCACCCTGCTGCTGGGCTCCTGCCTGGGAGCGCTGAGCAGCGTGGCCCTGGCCCTCCAGGGCGGACTCCTGGAGCCGCGACCGGCCGAAGCCAGCAGCATCTGGAGCCGCGGGGTGTTTCCGGTGGTGAACTTCGCGGGCTACACCAGCCATTTCGGCACCCGCACCGGTCCCTGGGGGGCGGTGGAGCCCCACTACGGGCTGGACATCGCCGCTCCCATGCACTCACCGATCCGCAACTGGTGGGGCGGTGTGGTGGAGAGCGTGATCAACGACGGCACCTGCGGCCTGGGCCTGGTGATCCGCTCCGGTGACTACGAGCACATCTACTGCCACCTGTCCGGATCGGTGTCCGGCGGGGTCTACCGCAGCGGCCCGGTGGCCATCAGCGCCGGCCAGCGGCTGCGCACCGGCGAACTGATCGGCCACGTGGGCGTGAGCGGCCGCAGCACCGGCCCCCATCTCCACTGGGGCATGCGCTTCCGCAACGAATGGATGGATCCGGCCCTGGTGCTGCGGGCGATGGCGCGGGCCCGGCAGGGCGCCGGCTGAACCGCCAGCCGTCGGGCGGCACAGGGGCCCCAGCCGACCACTCAACACCTAGTGTTGACCCGACACCTCTTCTGGCCAGGGTGCTTGGCCGCCGCAGCCGTGACGCTTTCGCCCCTCACCTCTGCCGCCCAGACCACCACCACTGAGCCGGAGCCGGTCCGCCACACCACTGACGCTGCCAGCGGCCCCAGCCAGCGCGTCAACGGCGGCTATGCCCTCATGGACGCCCTGCGTCTGCATGGGGTGAAGCACATCTTCGGCTACCCGGGCGGCGCGATCCTCCCCATCTACGACGAGCTGCACAAGGCCGAGGCGCGGGGCTGGCTGAAGCACATCCTGGTGCGCCACGAGCAGGGCGGCACCCATGCCGCCGATGCCTATGCCCGCGCCACCGGCCAGGTGGGAGTGTGCTTCGGCACCTCCGGACCGGGCGCCACGAATCTGGTGACCGGCATCGCCACCGCCCACATGGATTCGGTGCCGATGGTGGTGATCAGCGGCCAGGTGCCCCGGGCCGCCATCGGCACCGATGCCTTCCAGGAAACCGACATCTTCGGCATCACGCTGCCGATCGTGAAGCACTCCTGGGTGGTGCGCGATCCCCGCGACATCGGCCGGATCGTGGCCGAGGCCTTCCTGATCGCCGCCAGCGGCAGACCCGGGCCGGTGTTGATCGATGTGCCCAAGGATGTGGGCCTCGAGGAGTTCGACTACGTGCCGGTGCCACCCGGCAGCGCCGTACCCAAGGGCTTCCGGCTGCCGAAGCCACCGGAAACCGAGGCGATCGAGGCGGCCCTGGAGCTGATCCGCCAGGCCCGCCGGCCCCTGCTCTACGTGGGCGGCGGATCCATCAGCAGCGGCGCCCACGAGGCCATCCTGCAGCTGGCGGAACGGTTCCGGCTGCCGGTCACCACCACCTTGATGGGCAAGGGCGCCTTCGACGAGAAGCACCCCCTGGCCCTGGGCATGCTGGGCATGCACGGCACCGCCTATGCCAACTTCGCGGTCACCGAATGCGACCTGCTGATCGCCACCGGTGCCCGCTTCGATGACCGGGTGACGGGGCGTCTGGATGGCTTCGCGCCCAGGGCCCAGGTGATCCACATCGACATCGACGCTGCCGAGGTGGGCAAGACGCGCGTGCCTGAGGTGCCGGTGGTGGGCGATGTGAAACAGGCCCTGGAGGCCCTGCTGGCCGCCAGCAATGGCGACAGCGCCGAGGGCCGCACAGAGGCCTGGCTGGAGCGCATCGCCACCTGGAAACACCACTACCCCCTTGTGGTGCCGGCGGCGGAGGGCGAGATCGCCCCCCAGGAGGTGGTGGTGGCCCTGCAGGAACTGGCGCCCGATGCCTTCTACACGACCGATGTGGGGCAGCACCAGATGTGGGCCGCCCAGTTCCTGCACAACGGTCCGCGGCGCTGGATCAGCTCCGCCGGCCTCGGCACGATGGGCTTCGGCATGCCTGCCGCCATGGGGGTGCAGACGGCCTTCCCCGACGAGCAGGTGATCTGCGTGGCTGGAGACGCCAGCATCCTGATGAACATCCAGGAACTGGGCACCCTGGCCCAATACAAACTGCCCGTGAAGGTGGTGGTGATCAACAACGGCTGGCAGGGGATGGTGCGCCAGTGGCAGGAGAGCTTCTACGGCGAGCGCTACTCAGCCTCGGAGATGACCGGCGGCATGCCCGATTTCGAGCGCCTGGCCGAGTCGTTCGGGGTTCGGGGGGTGCTGATCAGCGAGCGCGCCAGCCTGAGGCAGCAACTGCGCGACGCCCTGGACCATCCCGGTCCTGCGTTCATCGACGTGAAGGTGCGCCGCAACGAGAACTGCTACCCGATGGTGCCCCCCGGGGCCAGCAACGCCCAGATGGTGGGTCTGCCCAGCCACCCGGAACTGGCGATCGACACCACCCGCACCTGCGGCCACTGCGGGACCAACACCGCCAGCAGCCACCTCTTCTGTCCCAACTGCGGGGCCAAGCTCTGACCCCCGCCTCCGCCCTGCTGTCGCGGCTGCTGCGGGCCGTGCTGATCAGCCTTCTGCTGCTGCCGTCCCTGCTCCTGGCGCCCGCCGTTGCCGGGGCGGCCGACGTGCTCCAGGTTCGTGGGGCCACCCTGCTGCAGGTGGGGGACAGCAACCGCAGCTACGGGGTGCTGCTGGCCTGCGTTGGCGTGGATCCAGCCGAGGAAGTCGCAGCCACGGCCTGGTTGCGTCAGCGGGCCCCGCGGGGCACACCGGTGAACCTCCGGCCGGTGGGTCAGCGGGATGGGGTGCTGCTGGCCCGGGTGCGCACGCGGGCCGAGCGTGGCAGGCCCGCCCTCGACCTGGGCATGGGCCTGATGGCCGAGGGACTGGCAGCCCCTCTGGCGGACGCCGATCCGCTGGCCTGCAGCGACCGCCAAGCTGAAGACATCACCGACTCCTGAGCCGCTCCTGACCATGGGCATCAACCGCACCGCCAAGGGGATCGTGCTCGTGCCCTGCCTGCTGCTTGGAGGCGCCTTCCTGGCCGCCGCCGCCTGGGGAGGGGACGGAGCCGCCGCCGCGAACCGCACCCTGGCCCTCACCCTCGGTGCCGCGCTGATGGGCGGTGGACTGCTGGCC